>CALVHK010000062.1 GCA_944327405.1 uncultured Bacilli bacterium
TCACGACTTACTTTGCCAAATGCCCTACTATCCAAAGAAACAACCCGATTATCACCTAAAATAAAGTATTCATCTTCCCCAAGAGTTACGGGATCTACACTATAAGTGCTTCCATAGCCATAGTCATCTTCTAACTCTTCACCATCAATATAGATTTTACTTCCGATGATTTCAACCGTTTCTCCTGGCATACCAATTACTCTTTTAATTAAATTACTAGACTCGCCATCTAATTCAACGACAACAATATCAAAACGATCGATAGTGCCAAGTTTATTTAAAAGCATTATCTCATCCCCTTCTAGGGTTGGATACATACTAGATCCATTTACTTTTACCGGAGTAATAATAAAAGTTCTAATAAAAACAACAACGACTATAATAATGACATAAGGAACAAGCGATCTTAATAATTTCATATTACCCTCCATTTACATATAAGATTATAGTATCACTTTTTTCTTTATTCTTCAATCATTTTTTTACAAAAGAAAAAAAGGTTATTCACCTTTTGCGTTAACATTTCTTTCTTTAACATGGTATTCTTTACGCATACCTTTGATAAAGTTAAGTTTTGCACGTCTAACAAGACCTTTTCTTACTACAACAATTTTATCAATTGTAGGAGCATTTACAGGGAAGATACGAGTTACGCCAACTCCACCTGATTTTTTTCTTACTGAAAAAGTCTCAGATACTCCACTACCTTTTTTAGCTACTACTAAGCCTTCAAAAGCTTGGATTCTTTCCTTCTTTCCTTCTTTAACCCATACATCAACACGTACAGTGTCTCCAACACGAAATTCAGGAATATCACTTCTCATATGACGCTCATTAATCTTATCAACTAAATTAGCCATACATACACATCCTCTCTATCTTTATATTAACCTATAATCATAATACAAGTATCAGCGGATTATATTCTCTTGGGTCTAGACAATTATAACATAAAATAAGTAAAAATACAATTAATTTACACTTTTTAGTGTTACATCATAAGCACCATTTGGGCTTTCTACCGAAATAATTTCCCCAGCTTTATGACCGATAACAGCTTTACCAATTGGAGATTCATTAGAAATCTTGTTATTAAATGGATCTGCTTCAAGCGAACCTACAATTTTATATTCTTCTTCATCACCTGGCTCATATTCAATAACAATGGTAGAACCAACATTGGCAATATTTTTATCTTTGTTATCAATAATTTGGCAATGCTCTAATTTGTACTCTAATTCTTTGATTCTTCCTTCTAATTGTGCTTGTTCGTTTCTAGCAGCATCATAATCGGCATTTTCGGATAAATCTCCTAGAGAACGAGCATATTTTAGGGCATTAATTACTTCTACCCTCTTGTTTAATTTTAAATCATTTAATTCTTGTTCTAGTGCTAAATACCCTTCTGGGGTAAGCACAACTGTATTTTCATTATTCATTTTTTTCACCTCATAATTTTTGTGTCTATAAAAGAATACTACAAATAATTATTTTTGTCAAATACTTTTAACCTCATCATTGTATTTTCTGGTAAAAGAGTGTCAAGTTTTAAGAATACTTGCATCCTTGGGTGTCTGGCAACATCGATACTCTCCATAGACTCATTATACATAGTATGAATTTGATAAGTTTTTGGCTCCATGTTTGGACCAAAGAATTCAACAACATCGCCAACTTTAAAATAGTTTCTTTCCTCTACCCAAACTAGGCCATCTTTAGCTCCTTTTACAATACCTAAAAAGTCCTGGTTAGACATTTCGTCCCTTCCTAAATAATATTGTTCCTCATGAGTGGGAAGTTTATCATAAAATTGATGAGTAGACTCCCTGTTAGCGCAACGATTAATAATATCGTTAGAATATAGTATGTCACACTCAGTTAAAGTATTACTTTTTATTTTATCAAATAAGTGACGATATTCATAAATCACGGTAGCGATATAATAAACAGAACGCATTCTTCCTTCGACTTTAAAGGAGTTTACGCCAATATCCATCATGTCTTTTAAATAGATAGACATATTTAAATCCTTTGGAGTCATGCTGAATATTTCACTCTCATGATTAATATCAAAAGTCCAACGACAAACTTGGGCACATCCTCCTCGGTTAGAGTCCCTGTTGGTTACGACATTGGATAGTACACATTTTCCACTAAAACTGGTACACATAGCACCTTGAATAAAGCATTCTAAATCGAGTCCCGTTTTTTCTTTAATGATTTTAATATCCTTTCTGGAAGCTTCTCTAGCAAGGACAATTCTTTTTACTCCCAATTCTTTGTAAAATAAAGCTGACTCATAATTTAAGATACTTGCTTGCGTCGATAAATGAATCTCTAGAGGGATATGATTATCTTTGATTACCTCGATAACCGCTATATCACTTACAATAACTGCATCAACCCCTATTTGGGCTAATTCTATCAAGTATTCTTTTAGGCCATCTAAATCTTTATTATGAAAAACAATATTTACTGTTACATAAACACGCTTATTTAAATCGTGAGCAAAACGAACCGCTTCTTTTAATTCATCTATACTAAAATTGATGGCATTGGCCCTTAAAGAGTATTCATATCCACCTATGTATACGGCATCTGCTCCATAAAGAAAGGCTATTTTTAAACGTTCTAAATTGCCAGCGGGAGCTAGTAATTCGACCATACTTATCTCTCCTTTATTCTAACAATGGTTTCGGATTCACTTAAGTAAGTGTATGGATATTTTTCTGTCAGATTATCTTTCTTATGTATGATTTCTAATATCTCTTCATCACTTAAAAGAAGCGTATTAATTAAGTGATACCATACATTTTTTTTCTCACGATAACGAAGGCCATTAAATGGCTTATCTGTATAGATAACTGTTCCATACTTGTTTTCGACAATTTTAAAGTGACTTCCTAAATCATTTGTTAAAGTACTAATTGATTCGACATTTTTCTTAAAATGCTCGTTATAATTGCTTATTAATTGTCTTCTGGAATACATGATGCTTACATGACCGAAAGTATAGAGGACTAAAGGATTGATAGCATGCTCTAGAATCTCACTCACTTCCATGTCCGTTATATCGGTACTTACAACAACACTATCTACATATTCTAAATATGTGTTTATACTTTTATAGTTACAATTAAAATGGTTTAAGAATAAAATCTTTTTCAAAGTAGTGTTTTCTTTTAAGATTTGTAATATGCCAATATCATCAAAAACTATTCCCTCTATGTTTGAGGGTAGATCTTTTAATAACGACTTAAATGATTCTATTCCTTCATTATCAAGCAGGCGATTTACAAATAGGTAAGCATGAGGCTCTCTAATTTCTTCTATTTTAAAAGTGTTTGGGAATCCTACTGTAAATTCTTCTACAGGAAAAAGGAAAGTAATATTACTTTCTTTTGATAATTTGGGTATAAGTGTTTTATTAGTTACTAATAATAAATAATTATTTTTCATTTTTCTTTACACTCACTGATAAGCCATCACCAACATCATAGAAATTGGTTTCAAACTCGTTATTGTTTTTTAAAAATTCAATATAATCTTCTATTTTTTCTACTAATCCACGTAAGTTCTTAGATTCGATTTCACTTGATTTTCCTACATGACCGTGGAATTTCAAATTATCAGTGATAATTACGCCTCCATCATTTAAGAAATATTTGAATTTTTCAAAAAACTTAGTGTATTGGCCTTTAGCGGCATCTATAAAGATCATATCATATTTCACACCCGTTAAATTTACATCTAAAGCATCTTGAAATACCACATTAATCTTTTTTTCGAAGCCACATTTTTTGACATTTTTTAAGCATTCCATATAACGAGATTCATCACGTTCAATTGTTGTTACCGTAACATCTTGGCCTACGCTTGCCATCAGAATAGTAGAGTATCCTATTGCACTGCCAATCTCTAAAATGTTTTTGATATTGTTTTTCTTTATGTATTTCATGATAAACGCGATAGAATCTTTTTCAATTATGGGAATGTTTTTAAGGGAGGCATATTCCTCCATTTCAAGTATAAGTTCTTTCATAATATTCACCTCTTAATTAATTATATTCATACCATAAGCCACTTGCTTGTAATTCACTAATAACAGCGTTGTGTTCGGCATTGGTTCTAGTAAAATAAGTTTTACCGTTTTTGTCGGCAACAAAGAAATAATAGTCATGCTCTTCTGGGAATAAAACAGCTTCAATAGACTCTTTACTTGGAGAACAAATTGGTCCTACGGGGATACGTCCAGCCATTTCAGATACCCTGGTGTTATATGCATTTACATCATTGATTTCGCTCCAATATAAATCTCGATCGCTAAATTCTACTCTTGCTGCATAATAAGTAGTCGCATCACTTCCTAGGCTCCAACCTGATTTCAAACGATTATAGAATACTTTGGCAACACCTGCTCTATCATCGCTGGTAGATCCTTCTACTTCGACAATACTAGCTAGTGTTAAAAGTTCATGAACGCTATACTCACTTGCCTCTATTTCTTCTCTATATTCACTTAGTACCTCATTCATTCCATCAAGCATACGACTCACAATGTCTTTAATCTCACTACCTTCATATAACTCATAGGTGCTAGCAAATAAATAACCTTCTAAAGGATAATAGATCTCTTCGTTTAAAATACTATCTGTTAAAAACCAATATTCATTGATAAGTTCCTCTAAATAATCAGGATCACTGAGTGTTGCTATAACCTCATCAGTAGTAGTATTTGTTGCCTTGGCAATTTCCTCAGCATAACTTGGTAGTCTTCTTCCTTCAATAAATGTAATATTGAAAGTGTTATCTTCTGTAATAATGTCACCATTATGAAGTTTGTTTAATATTTCTTCTAAGCTCATATTAGGACTAAGCTCGTATTCTCCAGCTTGAAGATTTAGAGAACGGTGCAAACCTACATATAGATAAGCAGCGATCTTGCTTTTGATTAAGCCGGATTCATCTAGATTATCTATTATGTCGGTTTTAGACTCACCACTTGATACAGTGAATGTATAAGTCTCATCACTATTTGATACGGCAGATATTCCGTAAAAATAAAAGATAATAAGAAGAATGATAACAACCAATATAGCCCCTAAAATTAGAATTAACTTCTTTTTCATAACTTTTTTAAAACCATCCTTTAGTCATTTGCTTCTTCAATACTTGCAAGCAAGTTTTCGATTAAGCTCCATTCTTTATCTGTTTCAATATCATTTAGTTGTAAAGTATTTCCGTCTTTGTCATATGTTGCAGCATAAGTCATAATATTACCGTCATTATCTATTTCATTATCGGTAAATACGATATAACTTTTGCCAGTTTCTTCTGAATCAAAAGTAAATAAAATTTCATATTCTATTGTTTTGCCACTTTGATCCGTTACCGTAAAATAGCGATTATTTTCTTCATTCATTTGTTTTCCTCCATTTTTATAAAAGTATCCAGAATTAAAACTGCTGATAATCCGTCGATTACTTTTTTGCGTTTTTTTCTACTCATATCCGCTTCTAATAAAATATTTAGAGCTTCTATAGTACTTAGTCTTTCATCTACTAAAACTACCGGAATATCACAGATACTTTCTATCATACTTTTAAAATTCATGCTTCTTGTACTTGCAAATCCTAAACTTCCATTCATATTTTTAGGAAGTCCTAAAGCTATTTTGGAAATGGAGTAGTCTTTTAAAATAAGAGATAATTCTTCTAAAGCCACTTCATATTGTTCGCTTGGAAAATGGATCACTTTTAGAAGAGTTGCTATTGTTTTGGTCTCATCTGTAATTGCTACTCCTAACGTTTTTGTTCCTAAATCTAAACCTAAATAACGCATTTCATCACCTACAAGTACATGACTATTCTAACAGATTTTAGGTAAAAATACAACTCTTTGTGCTTATTATTCCGTCCGGCATGAGCCACGCCATACAATAATTGTATTTCCTTCACTATCTAAATCATAGGCATAGCATAAAGATGCATCTTCATTACATATAGCCTCAGGGCAATACTCACTGCTGTATCCTGGCAAATCATCACTTTTAGCAAGTAAAAAGAGCACTACAATTTCAATTACTACTAACACTCCTAAAACGATTAAAAACCATTTTAATGATATTTCTCTATTCATTTTACCACCACCAAACTTTCAGTAGGACATACACTAATAATAAAATACATATGCCGAAAAATAGTGCTTCATAAAGCTTAATTGTCTTGGTATTTTTCGTTTTATCTTTTTTCTTAATTTCTTTCATGCTTTCAACCTCGTTAATAATTTTAACATAAAATAGCTAAGAAAAAAAGAGAAAATAGCAAAGAAGCA
>CALVHK010000063.1 GCA_944327405.1 uncultured Bacilli bacterium
AATAATGGAATTTATGTTCAAGTAATTGATGATGATACTTCTACTACCTTAGTTAGTTCATCAACTGCTGAACTTAAAATTAAAAATGGTGGTAATATCGAAGCAGCTAAAGCTGTAGGTGCTGATATTGCTAAAAAATGTTTAGAGAAAAAGATTAAAACTGTTGTTTTTGATAGAGGTGGATACCTATATCATGGACGTGTTGCTGCTTTAGCTGATGCTGCACGTGAAAACGGTTTGGAATTCTAGAGTGGAGGATTAAGTTATGCCAAAAAAGAACGATAATAAGAAAAATTTATTAGAAGAGAAAGTTATCTCTATTGGTAGAGTAACAAAAGTTACTAAAGGTGGTAGACACTTTAGATTCTCAGCTACTGTTGTAGTTGGTAACCGTAGAGGATTAGTTGGAATTGGTACAGGAAAAGCGAATGAAGTACCTGAAGCTATTAAGAAGGCTTTACAAGCTGCTAATAAGAATGTTGTTAAAGTATCTTTAATGGATAATAGAACAATACCTCATGAAGCAACTAGTAAAGTAGGTAGAGCTGTTGTAATGGTTAAACCAGCACGCGTTGGTACCGGAATCATTGCTGGTGGTGCTGCTCGTGCAGTATTAGAGCTCGCTGGTGTTAAAGACATCGTATCGAAATCACTTGGTTCTAATACAAAGATCAATGTAGCTAAAGCAACACTAGAAGCTTTAAAATCACAAAAGAGTCCTGCTAAGATAGCAGCTCTACGTGGTAAGAAAGTGGAGGAGTTATAATATGAAGTTAGAATCATTACCTAAATCAAACGAAACAAAGGCTCGTAAAAGAGTTGGTCGTGGACCAGGAAGTGGCATGGGTAAGACTTCTACTCGTGGACAAAAAGGTCAAAAGTCTAGAAGTGGAGCAAGTATTAGTGCTTGGTTCCAAGGTGGACAAACTCCTATTTACAGAAGAATTCCAAAAAGAGGATTTAATAATGCACGTTTTGAAACAAAGTTTGCAACCATTAATATAAGTGATTTAGAACGTTTCTTTAATGACGGTGATGTTGTTACTCCAGAAGTACTAAAGACGCGAGGAATTATTAAAAAACAACTTAACGGTGTTAAAGTATTAGCAAATGGAGAATTAACTAAGAAATTAACAGTTAAAGCTCAAAGATTCTCATCAGCCTCTGTTACAAAAATAGAAAATGCTGGCGGTAAAGCTGAGGTGATTTAGATGTTTAAAGGAATTACCAAAATATTTAGTAAGTCAAATAAAGATCTAAGAAAAAGAATTTATTTTACCATCTTCTGTTTAGGATTCTTTGCTTTAGGAATTAATGTTACCATTCCTTGGGCTTCTACTATTTATGAAGAGTTAGGTTTCTTAGAAATATTTAACTTGATGAGTGGTGGAGGATTGCAGAGTTTCTCTATCTTTGGACTCGGTGTAAGTCCATATATTACAGCGAGTATTATTACTCAGTTATTACAAATGGATATCATTCCTTATTTCAAAGATTTGAAAGAACAAGGTTATGTTGGTAGACAAAAATTAAATAAGATTACTAGATATTTAGGTATTATTATTGCCTTTATACAAGCATATGCGATTAGTGTCTTCTATTTAGATGGTGCTAGTGTTATGGATATGCTTAAAACAAGTTTAGTAATGACTGCTGGTACAGCATTCTTACTATGGATGGGTGATCAGATTACCCAAAAGGGTATTGGTAATGGCCAATCTTTACTTATCATGGCTGGTATCTTAATTAGTATGCCTAGTGTATTTACAAGTGTGTATAACACATTTATTAATGGTAGTATGGAGATTGGACTAGGAATTACTTTATTTATTGTATATATTATTTGTTATATTTTAATTATTGTGGGTATTATTTGGATTCAAATTGCCGAAAGACGAATTCCAATTCAATACTCTAATCGGACAACGAGTGCGTATGGGGCTCAACAATCTTTCTTGCCTATTAAGATTAATAGTGCAGGTGTTATCCCTGTAATATTCGCATCCGTTATTACAACAATACCGGGAACGATTGTTACCTTAATTGGTAATGAGAGTGCTATAAATTTTGTTAATAACTATATTATTTATACTTCACCTACAGGATTCTTACTTTATATTGTTCTAATATTTGTGTTCTCATATTTCTATACATTCTTAACAATGAATCCAGAAGAGATGAGTAAGAACTTGAATAAAAATGGTGGATATATTCCAGGTGTTAGACCGGGTGCTGATACAAGTAATTATATTAGCAAAACATTATCTAGACTTACCGTAGTGGGAGCTATATTCTTGGTTATTTTAGCAGGACTTCCTGTTTTAATATCAAGTTTCTCAGGCCTTCCATCTAGTGTTAGTTTAGGCGGCACGGGAATATTAATCGTTGTTGGTGTTGTTATTGAAACATATAAACAGATAGATAGCAGTTTAACTGCAAGAAGTTATGCTGAACGGAAGAAGAGGTATCGGTAATGAAAAACATCATCTTTATCGCACCTCCTTCTGCCGGTAAAGGCACAATTAGCGATTATTTCGTTAAACATTATGGTTATGAACATTTATCGACAGGAGACTTGCTTCGTAGTGAAGTTGCTAGAGGAACTAACCTTGGAAAAGAGATTAATGATATTATTTCGAAAGGAAATCTTGTTTCGGATGAACTCATTATTCGTTTAGTATCACAAGAGTTAGAGAAACTAAAAGACAAACCATTTATTTTGGATGGTTTTCCAAGAACTTTAGCTCAAGCAGAAGAGTTAGATCAAATGCTCGTAACATTAGGAGTATCTCACAATGTGGTGATTTATTTGGATGTTCCTTTAGATATAGCAATGGCTCGGGCATTAGGACGTGTTGTTTGTCCGAAGTGTAAGAGAAGCTATAACATCAATAATCCGAAGCTTTCGCCACAAAAGAATAATATTTGTGATGATTGTGGTACCATACTTGAAAGAAGAAGTGACGATACAGAAGAAACTTTCCGTAAACGCTATGAAACTTTTTTAACAAGTACAATCCCAATTACCCAGTTTTATCAAAATAAAGGAATGTTGGTTAAAGTAGATGCTACCGATGAATTAGAACTGATTTATGAAAAAATTCTTTCTTTAACTAAACAAGATGAAGCATAAATACGGGAGAGTAATTGAATGATTAGTATTAAAAGTGATAGAGAAATAGAACTCATGAGAGAAGCTGGAAAATTAAACTATCTTACTCATGAAGAAGTTAAGAAGCATCTAAAAATTGGGGTTAAGACTAAAGATTTGGATAAAGTTGCAAATGACTTTATTACTCGTCATCATGCTAAACCATCTTTTTTGAACTATGAAGGTTACCCAGCAAGTATTTGTGTATCGATTAATGATGAAGTAGTACATGGTATACCGGATAATAGAAGAATCAAAGATGGTGATGTAGTTTCTATTGATATTGGTGTAGAAATACATGGGTATCATAGTGATGCTGCGAGAACCTATGTTGTTGGGGAAGCAAGTAAAGAAGTATGTGATTTGGTTAAAAATACGGAATTAGCATTATATGCAGGCTTGCAAAAAATCCATGAAGGTGCTAAAATAGGAGATATTGGAGCTGCTATTGAAGAGTTTGCACATAAACATGGGTTAAGTGTAGTAGAAGAACTTGTCGGTCATGGAGTTGGAACCAATATTCATGAAGATCCCGATGTTCCTAATTATGGAAAGGCTGGAACGGGTGTTACCTTAAGATCTGGTATGGTTCTGGCAGTAGAACCAATGCTTAATCTAGGTGAGAGGTATGTCTATCTTCATGATGATGATTGGACGATTTCAACCGATGATGGAAGTCCAAGCGCACATTTCGAACATACCGTTGTCGTTACAAATAGTGGATATAAAATATTAACAGGAGAGATTAGTGATGAAGAAAAACTATAAAAATGATGTTAACGAAAAAACGAAGGAAGAAAAAATTGAAGTAGAAGGTAAAGTAGTAGAAGTCCTTAAGGGCAGTGATTACTTAGTGGAACTTCAAAATGGATTTACTGTAAAAGCCTACGTTTCTGGTAAAATGCGAGTAAATATGATTCGTATTCTACCAGGTGATACAGTAACAATTGAGCTTTCGCCTTATGATTTAACACGTGGGCGTATAACATGGAATAAAAGATAATGGAGGTATTATTATGAAAGTTAGACCATCAGTAAAAAAAATTTGTAAAAAATGCAAAATTATTAGAAGAAAAGGAAAAGTTATGGTTATTTGTGAAAATCCAAAACACAAACAAACCCAAGGTTAATTAAGGAGGAAATATGGCACGTATTAAGAATATTGAATTACCAAGTGAAAAACAAATATGGATTGGCTTAACGGCTATCTATGGTATTGGTAAGAGCTTAGGTAAAACGATTTGTTTAAACGCAGAAGTTAATCCGGAAACAAAAGTTAAGGATTTAACAGATGAAGAAGTTGCTCGTTTGCGTAAAGAAGTAGATAATCATGTTGTTGAAGGTGATTTACGTCGTAACGTACAAATGAGTATCAAGAATAAAATGGAAATTAACTGCTACCAAGGTGTAAGACATAAAAAAGGTCTTCCTGTTCGCGGACAAAGAACGAATAGAAACGCTCATACTCGTAAGGGTAGAGGTAAAGTAGTAGCTAACAAGAAAAAAGTAGGAAAGTAGGAGGTTAGATTATGGCATATAATAGAAGAAAAAGAAAAGTTAAGAAGAATATTCCTGAAGCTGTAGCTCATATTCATTCTACTTATAATAATACAATTGTTACTATTACAGAAAAAGATGGTAGTGTTATAGCTTGGGCATCAAGTGGTACTATTGGTTATAAAGGAAGTAAAAAGAAAACTCCTTTTGCTGCCGGAATTGCTGCTGATGCTGCTGCTAAAGCGGCACAGGAACAAGGGGTTAAAAAAGTTGATGTTGTTGTTAAAGGACTAGGTTCAGGAAGAGAGACTGCAATCCGTTCACTTCAAGCAGCAGGTCTAGAAATTACTTCAATTACTGATGAAACACCAGTTCCACATAATGGTTGTCGTCCACCAAAACGTCCAAGAAATTAATTAGAAAGTTAGAGGAGAGGTTAGAAATATGATTAGTTTTGAAAAACCAGAGTACAAAATTAGTGAATACCAAGAGAGTAATCACTATGGAAAATTTGAATTGGAACCCCTTGAAAGAGGTTTTGGAACAACGATTGGAAATGCTTTAAGAAGAGTAATGCTATCAAGCTTGCCAGGAAGCGCAATTACTTCAGTTAAAATCGAGGGAGTATTACATGAATTCCAAAAGATTGATGGTGTTGTAGAAGATGTAACAAGTATTGTTTTAGCACTTAAGAACATGATTGTTAAAAATCATACCGATGAAGTTAAAACATTACATCTATTTAAAGATACCGAAGGACCTGTTACGGCTGGTGACTTTGAGAAAAATGCTGATGTTGATGTTATTAACCCAGAGCTTGTTATTTGTAACTTAGCCCAGGGTGGTAAGATCGATATGGAAGTTACTGTCTTTAATGGTAAAGGTTACGTTGATGCAAAAGAAAATAAGAAATTATTTGCAGAAAATAAAGTAGGAGTTATTGCAATTGATTCTAACTATTCTCCTATTGAACTTGTTAAGTATGAAGTAGAATCTACTCGTGTTGGACAAAATGAAAACTATGATAAATTAACAATCGAAATTAATACCGATGGTTCTATTAGCCCAGAGGAATCTATGGCACTTGCTGCTAGAATATTAATTGAACACTTCAATATTATTGCTGATTTAAATAGTATTAGTGATATTACTGGATTAATGCAAGAAAAGAAAGTGGATACAATTACTAAAACTTTGGAAACTCCAATTGAAGAAATTGAGTTCTCTGTTAGAGCTTATAACTGTCTTAAAAGAGCAGGTATTCATACTGTTCAAGATCTTATCTCTAAAAGAGAAGTGGAAGTTACTAAGATACGTAATCTAGGTAAGAAATCACTTAAAGAAGTTTTAGATAAAGTAGCAGAAATGGGACTTAAATTTAGAGATTAAGGAGGACTAACATGCAATATAGAAAATTAAGTAGAGAAACTAGACATAGAAGAAGTATCCTTGCTAATATTACTCGTGATGTAATTATGAATGAATATGTTGTTACAACTGAAGCTAGAGCTAAAGAAGTAAGAAAATTTGTTGATAAGATGATTACTTATGGTAAGAAAGGTACTTTAGTTAGTAGAAGAAA
>CALVHK010000064.1 GCA_944327405.1 uncultured Bacilli bacterium
AATTTCACGGAAGTTTATGCTGAAGATGAAGATGCAGCTGAAAAACTAAAACAAGTAGAGAAGATCGTTCATTTGATTGAGGGCGAAGAGGTTCGTAAGCTAATTACCGACAAACATATTCGTCCTGATGGAAGAGCAATGGATGAGATTAGACCACTTTCTTGTGAGATCGATCTACTTCCGCGTACACATGGATCTGCTGTATTTACAAGAGGTGAGACACAATCTCTTGCGACCACTACTTTGGGAGCAATTGGAGAACATCAAATTCTTGATGGGTTAGGTTTAGAAGATTCTAAGAGATTTATGTTACATTATAACTTCCCACCATTCTCTGTTGGTGAGACCGGTAGATATGGTGCACCAGGTAGAAGAGAAATCGGTCATGGAGCATTAGGTGAAAGAGCTTTAGCACAAGTTATTCCTTCAGAAGAAGAATTTCCTTATACCATTCGTGTTGTTAGTGAAATCCTTGAGTCTAATGGAAGTAGCAGTCAGGCGACGATTTGTGCTGGATGCTTAAGTTTGATGGCAGCAGGTGTTCCGATTAAAGCACCAGTAGCAGGTATAGCAATGGGGTTAATTGAATCTCAAGATAAAAAGAAGCATACAATTTTAACTGATATTCAAGGACTTGAAGATCACATGGGAGATATGGACTTTAAAGTAGCAGGTACACGTAATGGTATCACTGCTTTACAGATGGATATTAAGATTAAAGGGGTTACAGAAAAGATTTTAAAAGAAGCTTTAGCACAAGCGAAAAAAGCAAGATTACAAATTCTTGATGTGATGGGTAGTTGTATTCCAGAACCAAGAAAGAGTCTAAGTAAGTATGCACCAAAGATTGATACATTTAAAATTAATCCGGATAAGATTAAAGATGTTATTGGTCGTGGTGGTGAGATGATTACCAAGATTATACTAGAGGCTAGCAACGTTAATAGTGTTAATGATAAGAATGCTGTTAAAGTAGACTTGGAAGATGATGGCAGAGTTATTATTTATCACACCGATGCTGCGATTATTGCTCGGACAAGAAAAATGATCGAAGAAGTAATTAGAGAAGTGGAAGAAGGGGCTATTTACACTGGTAAAGTAGTTAAAGTAGAAGACTTTGGATGCTTTGTTGAGTTATGGCCTGGATGTGAAGGATTAGTACACGTATCAGAACTTGATACAAAGAGAGTTGATAAACCAAAAGATATAGTTTCTGTTGGTGATAAAATACTTGTTAAAGCTTTAGGCTATGATAATCGTGGTAGACTTAACTTATCAAGAAAACAAGCACTACCTAAACCAGATAAAAAAGAAGATAAAAAGAAAAGGAATTAGCTGTTAACTTGGGCTAGTTCCTTTAAATTTATTTTCTCATCTATTTTACCTAAGAGATAATCAGCAGAAATATCAAATATTTTTGAATATTCTCTTAGGAAACTCGTAAGTATTAAAGTTTTACCATTTTCATATCTAGATATAACGCCATTATCCGTATTTAGTTTCTTAGCAATTTTAGCTTGGGTATAATTATGCTCTTTTCTAATTTCTTTTAATCTTTTATGATGGATAGTATAATCAATATCATATTTCATGTGAGGGTATTTTCTCTCTTTTTTATTTAGTGCTAAAATATAATCAATAGAACAGCTATATATTTTACATAGTTCGATAAGCCTTGGTAAAGGTATTTGATTGATTTCTAGTTCCCATAAAGAATAAGTGCTTCTTTTTACTCCTAATTTTTTGGCAATCTCTTCTTGAGATATTCCTTCTTCTTCTCTCATAAACTTAATGTTTAAGTTTAGAGGAGGTTTGTCAATTGGTACAACATCAATTACTGGCATCTTGCATTTCTCCTTTAATGAAACTATTGTTACATAAAAGATAAATGATAAAAAGAAATGCTGCAAAATAACATAAAATTATTGATTTTTCCTCAATTCTATTGTATAGTAGAAATATAACATAGATAAATATATGAGAATAAAAAGAGAGGTTTTGACATCATTTGTCGAACATAATGAAATATATTTATAATTGTGGTAATATGCGTGATAAGAAAGAGGGAAAAGAAGATGGAGTTTCAAACACTTAAGCAATCTCATTTAAAAAGAAATATTATTATAGGAGTAGTAGTGGTAGCAATCATTAGTGCAATAGTACTAAATTTTACTAGAGCAAAGTATGTATATACTGATAAAATGCCACTTATTAATGGGACAGTAAATTATAGTTTGGCAGATTTAAATATTGTAGCCATTTATGTTGGTGGAGTAGAAGTAGATAGTTTGGATAGTAGCAAACAATATACATTAGATACAGAACAAAGTACATGTACTTATAAAGATGGAAGTACTATAGAAGGATTGAATATCAGCTATGAAACAGAAACAGGAAGCTTAAGTATTAGCCCATTTACAATGAAAGGAACAAAATGTACGTTGTATTTTGATGAAATAACAGGACAAACAATTCAAGATATATTAGCAGGAAAGACCATATCAACAAGAAGCAGTTTTTCATCAACATTAACAACTAATACAACAGGCACAATATACCAAGCCCAAGATGATGATGGAACAACATACTACTTTGCTGGTGCACCAACAGATAACTGGGTATCATTTGCAGGATTCTACTGGAGAATAATAAGAATTAATGGAGATGGAAGTATCAGATTGATCTATAGCGGAGATTCTGAAAGTGGCCCTGTAACTACAGGAACGGATACACAAATTGGAACTAGTGTATTCAACGACACATCCGATGATAATATGTATGTAGGATATATGTATCAAAGTAATCAAGTGCACGGATTAGTTGAAGATAGTACAATCAAAGGAGTATTAGATAATTGGTATAAAACAAACATCCAAGATGCAGGATACTCAAGTTATATTGATACAAATGCAGGATTTTGTGGAGATAGAAGTCCAAGTACAAGTAATAGCGAAAGTAATGGTTCTGGCGGAACAAACAACTTGACAACTTTTTATGGCTCATTTATAAGATTAAATAAAAATTGGGACCATAGTAATGCCTCACCAAGTTTTAAATGTAGTGATAAAAGCAATGACTTATTCACCTTGTTTAGTAGTAATAAGGGAAATAAAAAATTAACTTACTCAGTGGGATTAATTACTGCTGATGAAATAGTTTATGCGGGAGGCAGTATTGATAGTACTAACTATAACTATTATTTACATACAGCTGAAGATTATTGGACTATATCTCCTTATATTTTTAATTCCAATTCTTCTTTTATATTATATTGTATTTCAAACGGAGCCCTCGATGGCTTCCCCGCGAATGAAGCGTATGGTATCCGTCCTGTCATAAATTTACGTGCAGATACACTATTTGAAGCAGAGGGAACAGGAGAAAGTAGTAATCCATATGTTGTCATATAGACAACATATGGATTAAAGAAGTGAAAACTGGAGGAGAGTGAGTGTAGTGGTGCAAAATGACTCTTCATTTTGTAAATTATTTGTAAAGTTTTTAGCTGCCTTTAGTAATAATTTGGATGTTGCACTATGAATGCAGTATCATGACACATTGCCGTGAAGTCCGGTAGGGTGAATGGCAATGGGTGCGATTTTGGGAAGGATGATGAAATTTGAAAGATAAATATTTTGTAGTTAAGGCTCAGTATAGAGATTATATTGTATTTGTTAAAAGTGGAAGCTTCTGGAATACTTATTATGCTGATGCAGTAATCATCCATAATATTATTGGTTATGTAATAAGAAATAATAGACTAGGATTTCCTTCTAAAGTATTAGATAAAGTGTTAAAAAGAATAAGGGCTTTAAGTATTAGCTATGTATTGGTATATGAGTTAGAGGATATTGTTGTAAATAAATATGTATCTAATTCATATGCCTTTTATTTTGGCTATCAGAAAGATAGTTCAATCGTTTGATATAAAAAAATGTTGTCCGTTTATTTAGATCTAAATAGGAATAAGTTAAAGTTCGAGAAAAGGGTTAAGAAAGCATTGAATAAGTGCTAAGTTCTTGCTACAATATTGGTGGAGATGAAGTATGAGGAAGTATTTAAATAGTTTAACAAAAGAAGAACTACTTGATCTTGCTTATTTTAGTCATGATCATGTTGATTTAGCAAGTATGAATAAAGATAAATTATGCGTGTATGTGTTAGAACATATTGATCATATCTGTGAAGAATTAACAAAGTTTGAAACAGAAGAGGTATATAATGATTTGTATTATTATTTTGAAGATCAAGATGAGTATGTTTTTAGTGAGGATGAATATTGTGAAGAGTTTTATAATGGATCTCGTTTTTTAGAAGCTATTCATTTCATGAAGGTAAGAAAAAGAAATGGAGATTATCATGTATCTATTAACCGAGAATTGATGGATAGATTGTTAGTAAGTAATGGTGATGGGTATGACGAAGTGGATTGTCAACACTTTTTTAGACAATTTTTATAATCTACCATTTTATTCTAACGATGATACTCATAATCTTTTACAAGTAATTAACGATATGGATCAGTCTATTAGTATATATATCAGTAAAGACATACAATTTAAATGGAGATAATAAATTGAAAAAAGGATTTGATAAGTTAGATAATATTATCCATGGTATGAAAAAATTGTTAAATAATTTCTAATATTAAAATATAAAAAAGGGATGGTGTTTAAAAATGAAAAATGGAAGGAAGATTGAACAAAATAATGATAACGTAAAGTATTGTAGTAAATGTGGTGCAAAAAATGAATTAGAAACTAAGTTTTGTGGACGTTGTGGTTTACCTTTTAAAAGTGAGAAAATAAATTTAAAGAATAAAAATGTGAAGATAATTTTAGGAATAGTTGTTTTAGTTTTATTAATTTTTGGTATTAGTTTTAAAGTACTTAGTGATACTACAAATCCTGTTACTATTGCAGAAAAATATATGCAATCACTCGCTACTTCTGATTGGAGTTATGCTTATGATACTCTTAATTTAAAGGGTGATAAAACTTTTGTATCAGAGGAAATATTTCAAAAAATCATGGAAAAAAATATAGTAATAAGTACGGATATTGTAAATTACAAAGTTGCTGATGTTTTAGTAGATGATTTAAGTGCTAGTGTTACTTTTTTATTAATAATGGAAGGGGATCCTGCACAATATAAAGAAACTATTTATCTAATTAAGGAAAATGAAAAAAAATATTTATTTTTTGATGATTGGAGAGTAGTAAAAATATCAGATGCTACATTTGATAATTTGATTGCTGAAAACTATGAAATTACAGTTATGAAAGACTCTAAACTTATGTATGAAGATATTGAGATAACAGATAAGTATATAAATAAAGAAAAAAGTACTGATATTGTTGATGTTTATACTTTACCCCAAGTCTTTTCCTATTCAGCTAATTTGAATGTGGAATTACCAAACGGATTAGAGCTTAATAAAACAATTTCACCAGAATCTAATGCTTCTTATACAGTAACTTTAGATGATGAAGTAGGTATAATAAATTTAAATGATAATCTTAGATATTTTATTTTCTATGATAATTCTTATTTTTATATTAATTCTGTATGTATTAATAAAACTATTGGTGAATTAAAAACTATATTTCCTGATTATAATAAAGATTTTTTGGATATATATTCATATACATATCCAGATTCTTATATATATACTCCTTCAAATTTAATGGGTAATGCTCATATGATTCCATTTCAAGATTGTTATAATGCTATTCCTAATGATATTGAGAACCAAATACAGAGTTTACACTCTAGAGGAGTAAAATATAATATAACAAATGGAAGCATAGAAGTTGAACAGGTATTTTTTGAAGATCAGTTATATTTTGACTCAGAATTTACTGATAATCCAGAAAGTATTTTAGCTGAGTACAATATTTTTCATGGAGCAGCAGTTGGTGCAGAGGAACCTACTTTTGAAATTCTTACAGAAGAAGTGTGTGATAAATACAATTTATCTTGTTATAGGTGGTAGATTTAATAATGGGTAGAATAACTAACTCTACTCTTTTTAATTGCCACTTATTAACTGTTTATATATAATCTGGATTGTCAACACTTTTTTAGACAATTTTTATAAGGACAAACTTAATCGATATGCTACTGGCGTTTGATAATTTA
>CALVHK010000065.1 GCA_944327405.1 uncultured Bacilli bacterium
GTTTTAACTAAAAATGAAATGATTATTTTTCTTTATTTGTATGAGAGAATGGGGAGTATTGTAACGAGAGATGAGCTAATGACTGAGCTATGGAATAACGATGAATATATTAATGATAATGCTTTAACTGTCAATATTAGTAGGCTTAGAAGTAAGCTTAGAGAATTAGGTGTAGAGGATGCGATTGAAACCAGAAAAGGACAAGGGTATATTTTATTATGAAGTTAAGAAATTATTTAAAAGATAAAATTATTATCATAGTTCTTGTTATTTTAACTTATTTTATTATTTTATCTTTTATGATTGGTTTTAAAATTATTAATGAATTTCAAATTTGTTTTACCGTTATTTACTTTTTGCTTTTTATTATCTTGTTCTTGTATGATTATTTGCGTAAATATTTCTTTTATAAAGATATGTTATCAAAATTAGATATGCTGGATGAGAAATATTTGATTTGTGAGCTTGTTAGTAAACCTAACTTTTTAGATGGAGAAATACTTTATCAAATGTTATATGAAATCAATAAATCGATGAATGAAAATATTCGGGATTATCGGGAGAAGATTAATGATTTTAAAGAATATGTCGAATTATGGATTCATGAAGTGAAGATTCCTTTGTCAGCTTTAATTTTATATACCCATAATAAGAAAACGAGTAAAGCGTTAGTAAAAGAGATTAATAAAGTAGATAATTATTTAGAGCAAATTCTTTATTATATTAGAAGCGAGAATACTGAAGCAGACTATATTATTAAAGAAGTCGATTTAAATAAAGTGATTCGGGATGTGATGCTTAAAAATAAAGATATTTTGTTAGAAAGAAATATCGAAATCACCAGTAATGTTCGTGATTTAAAAGTTTTGACGGATTATAAATGGGTAGAATTTATGGTTAATCAAGTAATTAGTAATAGTATGAAGTATATGCGAGATATAGAAAATAAGAAAATAGAGATTCAAGCATATAAAGAAGATCAGCATATTGTTTTGGAAATACTTGATAATGGCATGGGTATTCCTAAGAGTGATATTCCCCGAGTATTTAACAAAACATTTACTGGACAAAACGGAAGGAAAGTGCCAGGTTCAACTGGTATGGGTTTATATATTGTTAATAACTTGTGTAAAAAACTAGGACATAAAATTGAAATTGAATCAAAAGAAGGAGAATACACAAAAGTTGAATTTATTTTTGATGACAATTTATTTTACAGTGAAGTTCGTAATATGGAATAAAAGTGTTGCGTTTATTCTATATTTTTTGTATACTTGATATAGAATAGAGTTGGTGTTATGAAGAATAAAGTGTTAATTGGAGTCATTGTTGTATTAACCTTAGTAATAGCCTTTGAAGGGTATTATATATTTACTCATTGGGATAAAGAAGCGGAGCCTGAGGAGAGTTATACAAATATTCCTGGTGAAGATGAAAATAATTCGGGTGACAATACTAACGAAGATGTAGAAGATTATGTAAGACTTGTTGATACAAGAGAAGAAAATAATCAAATAGTTCAAGAATATGAAATGGTTTTAAATGGGGAATATCAAGAGTTTGAAATTGAATTTTCTTATGAGCAGGAAGCTAATCACTCTAATTCAAGCGATATTGTAAATTATTTAAATGGAAAATTTAATGATAATATTGTTTATTCAGAAATTAGAGGAGAACCATGGTCTATTTCTTATATAAATAGCATGTTTTCAACTCAAAATTTTACAATTTTTGAAGGTGAAGATAAAAATTATTTAGTTATTGCTAGGTATATAGGAGAAGATTTTGGCGTATTTATGGACTACAATGTATATAATGATGACTTAAATTATATTGGCTCTATATCTCTTTATGTTGGCGATCAGTCTATTAAAAATGATTTGGGGTTTGATAGTTATGATAGTATTTATAAAGATATTTATGGCTTAGAAACATATAACTATAGTGTTAGATCTAAAATAGAAGAAAACGCAATTTATGGATTAGTTTATGTATGCGATGATATTTATAATGGTATTCTTGAAGAAAGAGTATATACAATAAATCATGATGAATTAGAATATGAAGTATTAAGTACTTATACTGACTTAGTTATTGCCGGTTCTGTTTGCTAGCTATCTTACATAATTGTAATGTTTAGTAATATTGAACGAATGATTTTTTCGTTCTTTTATTATATAATAAGAGCATGAAAGGCGATGTTTATGGAAGAGATTTTAAAAATCGATAAAATAGAAAAGTATTATGGGAATAAATCGAATTTAACAAAAGCGATTGATGATATTAGTTTTTCTGTTAATAAGGGAGAATTTGTTGCTATTATGGGTGCAAGTGGTAGTGGTAAAACGACACTTCTTAACTGTATTTCTACTATTGATAAAGTTACCAGCGGACATATTTATGTTGCTGGTGATGATATCACGAAATTAAAAGGGAATGAATTAAATCGTTTCCGGAGAGAAGAATTAGGTTTTATTTTCCAAGATTTTAACTTGCTTGATACTTTAACTGGTTATGAAAATATTGCTCTTGCTTTATCTATTCAAAATGTTCCGGTGAAGCTTATGGATAAAAAAATAGAGGATATTGCAAGTAGACTTAATATTAAACATGTCTTGAAAAAATATCCTTATCAAATGAGTGGAGGAGAAAAACAAAGAGTTGCAAGTGCTAGAGCGATTATTACTAATCCTAAGTTAGTGCTTGCTGATGAACCAACTGGAGCATTAGACTCCAAGTCATCAAGAATGTTACTGGAAAGTTTTAATTACTTAAATACCGAACTTAAAACAACTATTTTAATGGTTACGCATGATGCTTTTAGTGCCTCTTATGCAAGTCGAGTAATATTTATTAAAGATGGAAAGATTTATAATGAGCTTGTTCGAGCTGATAAATCTCGGAAAGAATTCTTTGATGAAATTATTGATGTGGTAACTATTCTTGGGGGAGATTTAAATGATGCTCTTTAAGTTATCTTTAAAAAATATTAAAAAGAGTTTTAAAGATTATGCCATTTATTTCTTTACACTTATTTTGGGTGTTGCCATATTTTATGTTTTTAATGCGATTGGTAGTCAAACTGTTTTATTAAATGTAACATCTAGTACCAGAGAAATTATTGATTTAATGGTGAATATGCTTTCGGGGGTCAGCGTCTTTGTATCATTCATTTTAGGTTTCTTAATTATTTATGCGAGTCGGTTTTTGATGAAGCGAAGGAATAAAGAGTTTGGAATTTATTTAACTTTAGGTATGAGTAAAGGAAAAATTTCGAAGATTTTACTTTTAGAAACGTTTATTATCGGAATTATTTCTTTAGTCATTGGCCTTGTTGTAGGTGTCGGTGCATCTCAACTGATGAGTGTTTTGGTTGCTAACAGTTTTGAGGCTGATCTTACTCAGTTTACCTTTGTTTTTTCAAGTAGTGCCATGATTAAAACCATTATCTATTTTGGTATTATGTATCTTTTAGTTATGATCTTTAATGTTATTAATGTTGGACGTTGTAAATTAATTGATCTTATTTATGCGAACAAGAAAAATGAAGAAGTAAAAATGAAGAATCCAATTGTATGTATTCTTGTATTCATTATCTCTGCTTGTGCTTTAGGCTATGCTTACTATTTAGTTACGGCTGGTGTGGAAACTCTAGTGGATACAACTGATATTTTTATTCCAATTATTTTAGGTTGTGTTTCCACGTTCTTTATCTTCTGGTCTTTATCTGGACTTATTTTAAAGATTGTTATGAGTTTTAAAAATCTATATTATAAAGGACTTAATAGTTTTGTGTTAAGACAGATTAGTAGTAAAGTAAATACAATGGTGTTCTCCATGACTGTTATTTGTTTAATGCTTTTTGTAACGATTTGTGTATTCTCTAGTTCTTTGTCAATTAAAAACTCCATGACAGCTAATTTAGTAGAACTAGCTCCTGTTGATGTAGAATTATCGAAAACAAGAAATATTAGCGAAGATTATGCTTACCAAACCGGGTACAGCGAAGTTTTACGTCAAGATTCTTATCGCGGCATAGAAGAAAGTTTAAAGTCAGTTGATTTTGATGTTAACGATTATTTTGAAGATATTACAACAGTTTATACTTATGCTAGCAATGATTTTACTTTCGAAGATACTTTGGGTAGTGCTCTAGAATTAGTTAAATCACAATATCCTATTTATACTTATCATGCTCCTGAGGAGGTTATGACGATTTCCGATTATAATAAAGTAGCAAGGCTTTATGGAAATACCGAATATACTTTAGCAGATGATGAGTACATGATTATTGCCGATTTTGAAAATTCCATTGAAATGCGGAATGTTGCTTTAAAGACACATCCTTCTATTACTGTTTTTGGAGTTACCTTGAATCCAAAATATGATGAGTGTCAAGATGGATTTGTTCGGATTTCTAATAACCATATTAATACCGGTATTATTGTTGTTCCTGATTATGTAGTTAGTGAAACTTATTTGGAAAGCGAAATACTACTTGCTAATTATAAGGCAGATACCGATCAAGGAAAACAAGCGATTGAAGATACTTTAATAGCGGTTGGGAATCATCCAAATAGTGGTAATATTTCAATGAGTGCTAGTACAAAAATTAGTATTTATGAAGCTAGTGTAGGGTTAGGTGCAATGGTAACATTCATTGGCTTGTATCTGGGCATAATCTTTCTTATTTCTAGTGCAGCCATATTAGCTTTAAAAGAATTATCCGAAAGTACCGATAATAAAGAGAGATATGCTATGCTTCGGAAGATTGGTACTGATGAAGCCATGATTAATCGAGCATTATTTAAACAAATTGCAATATTTTTCAGCGTTCCTTTGATTCTTGCTATTATTCATTCTGTTTTTGGAATTGAATTTTGTAGATATATTTTAATGACTTTCGGGGATGAAGAAATGACGAGATCGATTACAATGACTGCAGTATTCTTAATTATCATTTATGGTGGATACTTCCTTATTACTTATTACTGTAGTAAAAATATTATTAAAGATAAATAGAAGCAAGTCTTTTTGGAGATTTGCTTTTTCTTGTGTGCCGTGCATGGCATATAACTAGAGGGTGAAAGTCCCTTACACGCGTAGGTATCAACGAAGTGTTAGAGAAGCACAACGCATCAACAGTGATGTTGGGGCTAAAGGAAGTGTGGAACAAAATCATGAACCAACGAACAGAAACTTACTATAAGGCTACATAAACGGATAAGGTTGCACAACAAACTAAAGTCCAAAAGATACCCGTAACTTTATGTGGTAAAGTAAGTGGTTAAATGAGGAAAGTTATATGTCTTACCACGGGAGGTCTTACGAACGAATAAGTACAAAACTTTTAATACAAGAATTGTTAAAGTCGGTCGAAAAAGGTTTATCGTAAGAAGTCAGCCGAGGTCATAGTACTAGTAAACTACTAGGAAGGACTGAACAATTTATAGTGTTTCAAACACTAAAATTAATTAAGTGCAAAATCAGAATAGATAAGTAGGAAAAGTTGGCGTATCCAAATAATAAGACCTATAAAAGATGTTTCACTTAATTATGAAATTAGAAAGGAAGAAACGAGTATGGAATTACTAGAGAAAATATTAGATGACAAAAATCTATATAATGCTTATAAGCAAGTTTACAAAAATAAAGGAGCTAGTGGAGTAGATGGAGTAACTGTTGAAGAATTAGGAGTTTATTTATTTCAACATAAAGAAGAAATAAAAGAACAAATAAGAAATTTAAAATATAAACCTAGTCCTGTAAGAAGAGTCGAAATACCAAAAGAAAATGGTAAAAAGAGAAAACTTGGAATATCCGAATATAATGCATATACGGTAGCGAATACAAGAAGAGGGTATTACTGAGTAGCAAATACAGTAATATTACATATAGCAATATCTAACGAAAGACTAAAACAAAAAGGCCTGGTGTTTCCACTAGACCATTACCGGCGAACCGTACGTACGGTGGTGTGAGAGGGGCAAAATAATTATTTATTTTCCTCTACTCGATTATTAAAATGTCGAA
>CALVHK010000066.1 GCA_944327405.1 uncultured Bacilli bacterium
CTATCTACGATTAATTTTAAGGCTACGCTTTGTACTCTACCAGCACTTTTACCACCAGTTTTTCTTTGCATTAATTTCGATAATCGAAACCCGATAATCCGGTCTAACATTCTTCTGGTTTCCTGACTTTTAACTAAATCCATATCAATTTTCCTTGGGTGTTTAATCGCATCAATAACGACATCTTTGGTAATTTCATTAAATACGACACGCTCGGACTTTTCTTCCGTAAGTCCTAGCTCATCATATAAATGCCATGATATTGCTTCCCCTTCCCGGTCGGGGTCGGTGGCAAGTATAACTTTATCACTAACTTTCGCCAGTTTTTTTAGAGCTTGAATATCTTTTTTCTTTCCTTTAATGGGAACATAACTGGGAATAAAACCCTGTTCAATATCAATGCCAAGGCCATATTTACCCGTTGTTGCTAAATCCCTGATATGCCCTTTACTGGATACAACATGATAATTTTTACCCAAATATTTTTCTATCGTTTTACTTTTAGCGGGTGATTCCACGATAACTAATTCACTCATAATAACTCCTTTCATTTATTCGGAAGTGGTAATGCTATTTAAAGATTCTTCTAAATAGCTAAAGTAGTTTTTTCGAATGGCCAAACTACTCATCTCTAATTTTAACCTCACTTCGGTGTTAATTGCAAGTATTTCTTCATCACTATACACGTTTTTTGTATAATAATGAATATCCCCAGTACTTGCATTATTATAAGCAAACTCATTTTTCCATGATCCATCAATAAATATAACTAAAGATTCATGTTCTTCACTTAAAGCATCAGTACCCATATAAATCCGCGAATCATAATCAAGGTTAAATAAATTAGCAATCGTTGGTAATAGATTAATATAACTGGTATATTGATCGAATTCTTGTGCTTCTAACTCACTATTATAAATAATAAATGGTACTTGATCGGCATTATTATCAATACTCGCATCATATTCTAAAGCATCATTTAACTCTTCGGTCTCAATCGCATAAGGATAATGATCTCCATACAAAACAATAACAGTATCATCCAAAATGCCTCGACTCTCTAACCCATCAAGTAATATTCCGATCGCATTATCGACAACTTTTAACTTTGACATATATCTTTTTAAATCTAAAGAATAATCTTCCGGGAATAAATCCAAATAAAGATCCCCAAATTCACTAGAACTACTATATGGTTGGTGAGTTGATACGGTAGTAATAAAACTCATAAATGGCTCATCTTCTCCTAACTCATCAATCACTTCTAAATATTTTTCCATGAGTTCTTCATCACTAGCCCAAGTATCGTATGCTCCGTACGTATAGCTAAAATCTAAACCTAAACGGGTAGCATCATAAAAATCACTACTACCCATATTTTTATGAATAACACTCCGGTCATAATACCAATCATAATAATCATGAAAACTATTGGTTGTATATCCTGCTCTATTAAACAAGTTAAAAATACTTTCAAAATAAGTATTATTCTGATAAACATTAGCTGTACAATTATTATTAATAGAATAAAGACTAATCATTCCACTCATTTCATTATTACCAGTACTACAGATGTTTCTGGGAGAATAATTGTTGGTAAAAGTATAACCATTCTTAAGTAATCTTGCTACATTCGGATAATACTCTTCATTAAGAAGAATATCATTCGCTGATTCTACCATAATGACAATCAAGTTTTTCCCTTCAAATAACCCAGTATAATCATTGATAGTGGTCGTATTATTACTAATAAAGTACTGATTTAAAGAGTTTAATTCTTGATCTGTCTCTTCCTCAATAATTTTTAGCCAAGCTTCATTATCAATCATCAAGTGTTCACTCACTTGATTACTATTTTGCAAATCTTCTGGATCAATTTCAATCGTATGAATCACCTTACCCGGCCAAAAATACTCTTTAATATCGAGCAAACCATAGGATATAAACCCAAAATCCCGAATAACTAAACTAGCATTCGTTGGTCGCAAAAACAATTCATAACTCGTCATAGAACTGAGTTTATCTTGCATAAATGAAACTTTGAGTGTTCCGTAATAAAGAAGTCCAAGAAGAGCAAGGATGAATAACGGAACAGTTCTCACGAAAACCACAAATTTACCAAACTTTCTTTTTGGTAAATCAAGAGTAATTCTCTTATGAAGAAATAAATAATAAAAAAGAAGCAAGAAAAAAGGAATAACCAGCAAATAAAAAGTCCATCGAAAACTACTCATAAACTCCCCAAAATAACTGGTTACAGCCCCAAGTTGAGTATTGGTACCCACTGATGCATAAACACCCAAAAAGTTATGAAATCCCAGTTCTGCAATACCATAAATGGTAAGTATAAAAACAAGGATCAAATTAATTATTTTATTGACTATTTTTGGTAAAAAAGAAAGAAAATAAGCCAGAAACAAAGCAAGTATACTAAGCCCTAAAAGTATTCTTATATTTGCTATGGAAAAGATAGGTAACTGATCAATAAGCCGGAATATGAGTTCTAAAAGCAAAAAGGCAAAAAACAGTACCAAAAAATTATTTACGACTCTATTCGACAGCAACTTTCTCAATTTTATTTTCATGCAAACCCTCCAAAATCATTTTCACCGGTTTATAACTCATCCGGTATTCTTCAAATATACCATATTTTTTCATTAATTCTAAATGTTCTTTTGTTGGATATCCTTTATTCTTTTTATAATTGTATTCCGGATGCAACCGATCCAGTTCATACATGATATGATCTCTTGTTACTTTAGCAATGACTGATGCGGCTGCAATAGACAAAGAAAGTGCATCCCCATGAATAATAGGACGTGAGGGAATATCAATGTCATTTAAGCTCATCGCATCACTTAAAATATATTCCGGAGTAACACTTAAGTTATTTAAGGCTATATACATCGCTTTACGACTCGCCTCTAAGATATTGATTTCATCAATTTCTTTTGCACTCACAATACCAACACCAATACTTACCGCTTCTCTTTGTAGTATCTCATAAAACTTTTCTCTTTTCTTTTCACTTAACTGTTTCGAATCATTTAATCCCTCTAACTTGTAGTTTTTAGGAAGGATAACAGCCGCAGCAACAACAGGACCAACCAAAGGTCCCCTTCCTGCTTCATCAACTCCCGCAATTAACGTAATGTTATTTTTATATAATTCTCTTTCATATTTTAGCAAGTTACAACTCATGATCAAAAACAATCTCCTTTATATAGTTATTTCGAATATCATTTATAATTCGATTACTTACTTTCTCATAATCTACTTCGTTATATTTATAAGCTCCCATATTTTTAGCAAGAGTCTCATAAACAGCTTCAAAATCCAAACCAGTAGGATTAGCTAAAATTCCATACCTTTCTTTTAACTTATCTGGATAATATTTATTTAGTTTATTAAGAATATGGACTGCTACTTCGTTTTCATCCAATATTTCTGTTTTAATCGCACTAAAACTAGCTAGATTTAATGCTGTCTCTTTTTGTTCTAATCTAGGTTCTAAAATCCCTGGAGTATCTAAAAGAGTAATATTATGTTTGGTAGTAAGCCAAATAAGGCCTTTTGTTACTCCTGGCCTGTTTGCTACTTCCGCTACTTTTTTTCCGACCATCTTGTTAATTAAAGTTGATTTCCCTACATTTGGTATTCCCATAACCAAAACGCGAATATCTTTTCTTTTTAAACCTTTTTCTTCTCTTCTTTGTTGTAGATCTTCGGTAAATTCATGAGTAAGCTTTACGATTCTTAAAATATCTTCGTCATTATTTAAGTCAACTAATAATACTTTATTACCTAAATTCTCATAATATTTCACCCATCTTAAAGCCATTTCTTGATCTGTTAAATCTTTCTTTGTCATAATTATGATTTTAGGTTTATTTCCAATAATATCATAAATATTTGATATTTTTGATGATCTAGGTATTCTACTATCGACAAGTTCGTATACTACATCAATGTGTTCTTGCTCTTCCTTCATCAGTCTTTTTGCTTTAGCCATATGGCCTGGATACCAATTAATATTTGTCATTTACATCACTTCCTTTATTATTGTTCTATTATATTTGTAAGTAAGGCGAATTTTTCTTTTCCTATTTGATGCCATATTTTTAAATCATGTTCCAAAAAACCGGTTTTACTTTTCAAGTTCTTTCAGACTCTTTTTAGGTGTTGGCATTTCTTCGGGCATCGTTCCACCAATATCAGCAATTGCTTTTCTTACCTTTTTACCAACTTCGTAATGTACATCTTTCGCTTTATTTTCGCCATGTACATTATCTCTAATAAGTTTTTGTTTTGTTTGATTTATCCTAAATAAATTAGCAACTAATTCATCTTCACTCATATTATCTAAAATATCTTCTCGATAACGTAATTTTTTTCTTTTAAAAATATCATCAGCAGTTTCACCATTATATAAGCCTTTATAACCCGCATTATGAAATTCAGCCATATTTTTAACTCCGGAAGAGGATGCAATTTTTTGTAATGTATAATTACCTTGTTTTGTTAATTTCCTTTGATAAAATCTTTTTTCATCATCTGATAAAGAATCATATTCTTGTTCAGTTATTTCTTGCTTTCTTGTTTGAATAGCAAAATATGTTTGGCCTAGAGCAACAATCTCTTTACTTGGGTCAGCGTTTTGTACTATCAAATAACACATATATCTAGAAAGTTTATAATCTTGTATATTGACAGTAGCATTATTATTTCTTTTTGACAACTTGTTGGCTTCAACGAGTTGTTCGTCTATATTGAATCCCGAGTTTTTGCAAGCCTCTTTAGCCTTATTCAAAACCTTCAAAAAGTTTCTCCAATCACTATATTCTAGAGCTTTTGAAAATTCTCTAGCATACCAATATTCATTTCCATAATCATCTATATGTTTTATATTTTCAAAAGTGTTGTATGTATTTTGATTCTTCATTTTCTTACCTCCTGTTTCATTATTGTATATTAAAATTCTTCGTAAATTGCAACCAATAATCAATTAAAAATTATTGGGTTTTTATGCATATTTTCTTTGTAATTACCATTAATCCTCTTCTAGCTATAATTATAACGATTTTTTCTTTCTTCTTCAAGTCATATTTTATAATTTAGGCCAAAAGAAAAAAGAAAAAGATTTTCTTTTTCTAACGATATCGATCCATAAAAGTATGATAAGTTAAAGTTCGTACTCTTTTTGGATCCTGAATGTATTCTTCCGTCTCTTCCTTAGGAATAATCACAGGATAAGGATCATCTTCATATAAAATCATATCCACAGAACCAATACAAACAATTTTATAATTACGCTCTGTATCACTTTTAAATGCCGATTTAACAATAACTGCATTAGACTGATTAGTACTACATGTTAAATATACGGGTTCTAAAAACTTTGTATGAATATCATAACCAAGATTTATTGTATAATCATGGTTACATATATTACAATGACACTCGATATACTTTTTAGTAGTGGTTACTTCTACTTTAGGCGAACCAAAAGAGCTATCCTTCCATTCCCCTTCAAAAGAATCGGTAAGTTCATGATGATGATCGGTATATTCATTTGATCCACACAATGGACACTTCAGGGAATATTTAATTTTTTCTACTTTCATACATTCTCCTATTCTACTTTTCCAATTTTACCAAAAGGATACATAATAAAATTTGTTGTCCCTTTAATTTCATCACGACTTACTTTGCCAAATGCCCTACTATCCAAAGAAACAACCCGATTATCACCTAAAATAAAGTATTCATCTTC
>CALVHK010000067.1 GCA_944327405.1 uncultured Bacilli bacterium
GGGTTACTTCTTGGAGTTCTTCCAATCGCATCTTGGGTAATATGAACTACTTTATCCACGTTTTCCATTCCTTTGATTTCTTTGCAAGCCCCAGGAATTTGTTTTGATCCATTGATTTGGACGGCTAGAGTTTTATATAGAATCTCATTAATTAATGATGACTTTCCGCTTCCAGAAACACCTGTTACGCATACAAATTTATTAAGAGGAATCTCAACATTAATATTTTTTAGGTTATGTTCTTTGGCTTTAATGATCTTTAGAGATTTTCCATTTCCTTTTCTTCTTTTCTTTGGTACTTCAATGCGTTCTTTGCCAGATAAGTAACGACCAGTTAAGGAGTCAGGATTAGCCATTACTTCTTTCGGTGTTCCGGCAGCCATAACACGTCCACCAAATTCACCTGCTCCTGGGCCAATATCTACTAGGTAGTCAGCTGCAAGCATGGTGTCGGTATCGTGTTCGACAACAATTAGTGTATTTCCTAAATCACGCATCTCTTGCATAGCTTTAATAAGTTTCTCATTGTCTTTTTGATGCAAACCAATACTTGGTTCATCTAGAACATATAATACTCCAGATAATTTCGAACCGATTTGAGTAGCAAGACGGATACGTTGTGCTTCTCCTCCAGAAAGAGTACCAGCACTTCGGGATAATGTTAAGTATCCTAGTCCTACGTTAATTAAAAAATCAAGACGGTTTAGTATTTCTTTCGTGACTAAGCCACTAATTTCTTGCTGTTCTTTCGTAAGATGCAATTTGGCAATAAAGTCTCTTAGTTCTAAAATACTAAGATTCGTTACTTCATAAATATTCTTCTTATTTATTTTTACCGATAAAACGGAATCGTTAAGTCTTGCTCCGTGACACTTAGGACATGGAGACTCTACCATATACATTTCAATCCATTCACGACGCCAATTGCTCGTTGTTTCTAAATGGAGTCGCTCTAGTTTGTTAATTACTCCTTCATAATAGTCACTTACATAACGAACGTTTCCGTTTTTCGATACATATTTAAAATCGATTTTATCAATGGAACCGTATAAAATAATATCGAGTTCTTTGCGTGTAAGATCTTTTAGAGGTTTATTTGGATCAATGTTGTAGTAAACACAAACGGCTAAAAGTTGGGTTGTATCAATGCTTTGATCGTTGCTAATGGTTTTAATTCCACCTTCTAGTATGCTTTTGTTTTTATCGGGCATAAGTAGTGCTTCGCCGATTTTTAGTTTGGTGCCTAGTCCTTTACATTCAGGGCAGGCTCCATAAGGGGCATTAAAGGAAAATAATCTTGGTTCTAGTTCGGGAATAGAAAAATTACAATGAGGACAGGCATAAGATTCACTCATTAATATTTCTTCCTTGCCAATTACATTGATTAATACTTTCCCACTAGCCAGTTTACAACTTGTCTCAATTGCTTCAAATATTCTTCCGCGTTCATCAGGGTCTAGAACAATTCGGTCTACTACTACTTCAATGTTATCTTTAATGTTTTTTTCGAGGACGATTTCTTCATCTAAACTACGCATCTCACCGTTTATACGCACTCTTGAATAACCACTTTTTCTTAATTCATCAAATAAATCTTTGTGAGTTCCTTTTTCTCCGTGGACTACTGGTGCCATAATTTCCAGTTTACTACCAATTTCTAAATCCATGATACGGTTCGTCATTTCTTCAATGGATTGTCTAGTTATGGGAATGTTGTGTTTAGGGCAGATTGGAACACCTATACGAGCATATAATAGTCTTAAATAATCATAGATTTCGGTAATTGTTCCCACAGTACTTCGTGGGTTTTTGTTGGTTGTTTTTTGGTCGATTGAAATACTAGGACTTAATCCCTCAATGGAATCGACATCTGGTTTTTCACTAATTCCGATAAATTGACGGGCATAGGCACTTAGACTTTCTACATATCTTCTTTGTCCTTCCGCAAAAATGGTGTCAAATGCTAGTGAAGATTTTCCACTTCCGGATACTCCGGTCATGACAATCAGTTTATTTTTGGGTAATTCTATATCAATATTTTTTAAATTGTTTTCTCTTGCTCCTTTTACTATAATTTTATCCATATTTTTAACACTCCTTTTTTATTATCATGCCTTAAAAATGATAATTTAATCATTAGAAACGAGCTTATTATATCACACGAACATTTGTTAGTCAAGAACTTAGATTGACAAAATGCTCGTTTTGTGGTATTATAGCAAGCAAAACCAAAGGGGGTTTTCAATATGTATGAAGATAAGAGAAGACGAATTCAAATTAATTGGAAGTCATTATTAATCAAACTTGTTATTTTGCTTGTTGTTGTTTTCTTGGTGATATGGATTATTTCACTTGTTAATCGGGATCGAGAAGTGGAATCAAATTTTAGTACTAATTTTGATGCCATGAGAAGTGCAGCGACCGAGTATTTTACAGGTTCAAGACTTCCTCAAGAATTAAATGAGTCTGTAAGCATTTCGTTACAAGATATGTTTGATGAGGATCTTTTAGTGGAGCTTTTCGATGAATATGGTAATCCTTGTGATACTAGTAATAGTTATGCGGAAGCGACAAAGATTAGTGATACAGAATATCGAATTGAAATAAGACTTGTTTGTGATAATGAAAGTGATACCGTTATTAATACGGTAGAATATGAATCTTCTGATATAGATCAGGATCCAAGTGATACAGGGGAAGATTTGGATGATGATAATACAGTTCCAGAGGAACCAGAAACTGATCCTGATGCAGATGATAATGATAATACCGATAATAATACGAATAACAACACGAATAATAATACAAACAATAATAACAACAGTAGTAATAATAACAGTAGTAGCAATAACAATAATCAAAGTTCTAGTAGTACTGTTGCAGTAACACGAGTTGTCTTAAATTATAAAAGAATTGTTGTTGAAGTAGGATCTACTCGTTCTGTTGAAGCTTATATTTATCCAAGTAATGCGACTAATAAAAGTGTTAGTTGGAGTAGTAGCAATACTAGTGTAGCTACAGTTAGTGGAGGTGCGATTACCGGTCATAAGGCAGGTAGTGCTACGGTGACCGCTTTGGTTGGTGGTAAGTCTACGACGGTGGAAGTAGTGGTTGTAGATAATAATAGTAATACCAATGTGAATACTTGCTCTTATGGGACGAATGAATATTATACAAATCTTTATACTTTAGCTTATAGAGTAGAGGGAAATTGTGCGGTTAGCTATTCAAGTATTCATGGGTCACATAGTAATAATGCTAGTAATATTGGAGTTAGAGAATATCAAAAGCTAGTGCAAGAAATGTTAGAGCTTGAGGAAAAACTAGATGTAGATTTGGAAGTTCAAACTCCAGAGTTTGTGGAAATTAAAAATACAAGTGGAACAGGTTATGTTGGTTATCAAATATATTTTAGCGTAAAATCAAAAACAACACCATATAGTTCCCAAACTGTTTATTCTTACTTTTTAAATCATAACTCGGAGCGGGTAGTATTAGTTAATGAATTGTATTAAAAAATCTGTTAGAAAATCAAATAATTTCTAACAGATTTTTAAATTTACACTTTTTTGAATATTTTTTCCGTTTTAGTAAATTTATTAATTCTGTATTAAAATAAGTACAGATTTAATAATATTGGTTAGTAAAACATGTTAATTTCACCTGTGAAATATGCTTATTATGTGCGAGTTGACAAGCTTAATGAACTTGGCTATAATATAGACGAAGAGCTATTAAGATGGCTAAAATTTATAGTAGCTGTAGGATATGATAATAGGCAGCTCATAGCCGAAGGGGATGAATTACTTATGGAGTTTAATGAATGGATTGATAATTACGTAAATGACGACGTCACTAAGGAAGCAATGGCAAAATTGAACAAAGAGATAGAAGAGAATAAATACGTTAAGATAGCAAGAGAAGAAGAAAAGATAAAAGTAGCTCAGAAGTTATTGGCAGATGATTTTCCTGTTGATGTAATATCTAAATATACAGATTTAAGTGTTGAAGAAATAGAGAGTCTTAAAAAGTAAATAATCATGCATTAAAAAGTCATAAAAGGAGATGTCAAGAAAATTAACATTTAATTTTCAACATCTCCTTTTATTTTACAATAAAGTGTGAAACTTCAGGGAGTTGGGGATTTTATAAAAATAAGTTAATTTCTTACTTTATTTTTATCTTGGCTCTCACCATTGCCATAGATACAGGCTTCAATCATACTAATTACTACATTGTTAAAAGGTGCCATTTTCTTTTGCCATTTTCTCTACTTCTTTTAACAAATCGTCTTTAATAAGACTTGTAACTCGCTGGATCTTTTTGCCTGGTTTGTCTAATTACAAAATCCATTTTCACACCTCATATATATTTTAATATGTTTTAAAAATATAATAAAGGCCAGAATTTTCTAATATATTTTTCTGTGATAACAATAATTTTGTCAAATGTTTAAAAAGGTGTTGTATAATGCTAGCCTATTTTGTTATAATAGCCTTAGGTGAGTGATATGAATTATAAGTTTACATCAAGAAGTGTGGAAGATACACTCCTTTTGGCTGAAAATATCGAAAGTGAAAAATTTCCAGGAATGGTTATTTGCCTTAATGGTGACTTGGGTAGTGGTAAGACCGTATTCGTTAAGGGTTTTGCAGCCTCTTTGGGAATAGAGGATAATATTACCTCACCAACATTTACCATTGTTAAAGAATATATGAGTGGGGAATTGCCTTTATATCATATGGATGTTTATCGGATAGAAGAAAATGAAGATTTTGGTGTGGAAGATTATTTTAACAAAGATGGTATTTGTATGATTGAATGGGCTGAATTAATTGAAGAGAGATTACCAGAGGAAAGACTGGATATTAATTTTAAAATTGTAGATGAAAATACGCGTATCTTAGTGTTTAATCCTCATGGCGATAAATATGAAGAATTATGTAATGCAGTATTGTAATCTCACTTTTTAAGTGGGGTTTTTGTTTCTAAAGGAGGGTAGTATGTATACACTTTATATTGATACTCATGGATTAGAGTTAGTATTTATTTTATTTAAAGATGATACTATTTTGGATGAGAGAAGGCAAATAAGTGAAAAACATTCACGGTATGCTGTAGCGATGCTAGAAAGTTTGTTAAGTAGTAATCAAGTAACCGCGGAAGATTTAAGTTTAATTATCGTCATTAATGGTCCTGGTTCTTTTACGGGAGTAAGAATTGGGTGTGTGATAGCAAAAATTATGAGCTATACAAAGAATATTCCTCTTAAAACACTTACTTACTTACAGGCTTTGGATTTATCAATTGACGCGGAAGTAACTTTGGGAATACGTGATCGAAATGGTGTTTTTGTAGGGAAATTTGATCGGAATCATGAGTTAGTAAGCGATTACTTTTATTTAAGTAATCAAGACTTAAAAAAATATAGTGAAGAAATAATTATCAATGGAGAAGTTGATTTAAATAAGGTTTATTTGTATATGAAAGAACAGATGACTATTAATCCTCATTTACTTAAACCTATTTATGTTAAGAAGCTTGAGGTGGAAAATGGTTAGATATGCAAATGTTTATGATATACCAAGAATTCATGAGCTTGGTAGTTTACTAAATGAAAACTTTAGTAGTGTTTATAATATTCAGGAAATGTT
>CALVHK010000068.1 GCA_944327405.1 uncultured Bacilli bacterium
GTTTTGTATGCATCTCCTTTTAGAGCTTTTCTTTCGGCATAAAGTTTTAATAACTCCTGGGAAATATCTTTAATTTTCTTTTCAACTGCTCGTTTAGTTTTGGCCCAACTTGTCGAATTTAACTTATTTATTTTGGGTTTAAATCCATCTTTGCTAGTATATTTTAGAATGGTATTCATTTTTTCTACAGGAACATATACTTTATCATTATCAGCATAAAGGATTTCAATGTAGTCTTTGGCAAGTTCTCTTTTGGTTAATGTTTTAATACCATTATAAATTCCTATTCCATGGGCCATGTGAACGACATAATCTCCCTTATTTAAGGAATTTAAGTCTTTGATTTTGCTACCAATTTTGTAGGAATTACGGTACTTTACTCGCTCAATACTCACTTTCTCAATATCATTTTCACTGATTACAACCGTTTTATCCACAATAAAACCTTGAGATAGATATTTATTCTCAATAGTAATTGGGACAGTTATTAGTTCTTTGATTATTTTTATTTGGGATTCTTTACTTAAATAAAATATAATCTTATATCCCTGACGATGCCATATTTCGGTTTGTTCTTTTAATTTATCAAAGTTGGAGTGAAAGTTTGGTATTTCTTTGGTTATTAGATTTAACGTGTTGGCACCTTTCGTATAATTATCAATGAAGTTAATGTAAATATTTTCCTTGGGATTTATTTCATCCAGAGCAAACATAAATCTTGTACTATTTGGTAAATCTTTAGCTACTCTATATTCAAACATTTCTTCTTCTAATTTTTCGTAATTTGCTTTGATTCTGGTCTCATCAATCGTTATTACTAGTGGGTCTTTGGCATAATCTAGTAAACTGGATTTTTTATCTGTTTTTATTTCGCCATTAGTGATAAGTCTAATTTCATCGATTTCTTTAATTGACATCTGAGTAGATTCATCAAAGTAACGAATGGACTCAATCGTATTGCCAAAGAACTCGATACGTATAGGATGCGGCTCTAGAGTTACAAATATATCTAAAACAAAACCTCTTACAGCATATTCACCAGTCGTTGTAACGATTGTATCTCTTTTATAATCTAATTTATCTAGTATTTCTATTAGTTTTTCTCTATTGATTTCATCCCCTTTTTTTAGGACGATATTCATTTTTTCTTGAACGCTTTGGTCAGTTAAAAATTTTAAATAACCCATTAAATTCGTTACAATAATGCCTTTTTTGTTTTTTATTGCTTCTAGGGTATCGATTCTAGTTGTTTTAAGTTCGGGAGAAATAGCAAGAGCCTGGCTTGTTATAAAATCATCCATAGGAAAAAGATAAGTGTTTTTTTCATAGTTACTTATACCAGAGAAAAACGAGTTTGCTTCATACAAAGTACTTAGTAGGACAATGATGTTTTTCTTTTTTTCTTTAAAAGTTTTGGCCACGTAAAGATAGGCTAACTCATGTGTTAACCCGGTTATTACTAAATTGTTGTCGTATTTAAAATATTTGTCTAAAAAGTCCATATTTTTAACTCTTTCTATTGTATTTATTCATTGTTTTTTCTAGTCCGTCGGTAATAAAAGAAGTAATGATGTCACAAAATGTTGGGTATAACTCTTCTAACATTTTTATTTCTTCTTTGCCAAAATGACCTAAAACATAATCTTTAGTATCCATTTCTTTATTATTGGATATACCTATTTTTAGACGAGCAAAGTTGTTACTTCCTAAACGATCAATGATCGATTTGATTCCATTATGTCCTCCAGCACTACTGTTTGTTTTTAACTTGTAAGTACCAAAGGCTAAGTCTAAGTCATCTTGAATTACTAGGATATCCTCTAAATTTATTTTATAAAAATTTACAAATTCTATCAAAGCATTTCCTGATAAATTCATGTAGGTCTCAGGTTTTACTAACAATACTTTTTCATTATTTACCATCATTTCTGTATATAGGGCATTCCACTTTGATTTCCAGTTAATAGTATTTGCAAAATGGTCTAATACCATGAATCCAATATTATGACGAGTATTTTCATAAGATTTACCAGGATTTCCTAAGCCAACAATTAATTTCATGTTTGTCCCTCCTTAAATATATTTTGATATGTCTTGGTGTTTTTATCAATTACTACGGATTTTATCTTAACACCAAGCTGAGCGTTTTTCCTCATTTTTATCAATACCATTATAGCATTATTTTCTAGTTTCGAGTAAACAAAGATCATTTCTTTGACATGTAGTTTTGAATTCCTCGCTAGTGCTATAATTTCTTCTAAACGAACTGGCCGGTGTACTAAGCAAAAAGTTCCATTTTCTTTTAATAAAAAATTCACTATTTCAAATATTTCTTTTAAAGTAATCGTTATTTCATGTCTAGCGATGGCTTTTTCAGAATTTTCGTTAATTAAAGAAGATGAACTCACTTTGAAGAATGGTGGATTACAAGTGATGATGTCAAAATTATTTCCCGGGAAATAATTTTTTAAGTCTTTGGCATTGATGTTTAGCATTTTAATGTTGGTTAAATTATTTTCTTTGATGCTTTTGCTTGCTAAATCACAGATTTTCTTTTGGATCTCTACCCCAGTTATTTCTATATCATTATTTTTACCAATGATTAAAGGTAGTGGGGCATTTCCACTACATATATCTAACAGCTTCCGATCACTTTTTTTAATATCCACAAATTCAGCGAGTAATAAGGAATCCAGAGAAAACTTAAAAAGTTTGCTGTCTTGGTATATTTTTAGGCCATAATCATACAAATCATTTACTACTTCCACTAATATCACCTAGTGTTACTTCTACTTTCTCATTATTTACTAATACTTTAAAAGAACGATTTAAAATATCTACATTGACAACTTGTCCCTCTCCTTTTTCGGTTTTTACTGTTTCACCAATACTTGGAAGTCCTTCATTACAACGCAAATATTCTTCATCCTCATAGGTTAAACAACATAGAAGTCTTCCACATAAACCATTGATTTTCGATGGATTTAAGGCTAGCCCTTGATTTTTTGCCATATTCATGGATACAGAATCAATATGATTTAGGAAGTTAGCACAACATATTTTTTGACCGCATGTTCCTACACCACCAATTTCTCTTGCTTTATCTCTAGCGCCAATTTGACGAAGTTCAATACGAGTACGGTAAATGGCAGCAAGACGTCTAGCTAGTTCACGAAAGTCAATGCGCTCATCAGCTAGAAAATTAAATATCAATTGCTTACGATCAAAAGTGAAATTTGCATTAATTACTTTCATTTCTAGGCCTAATTCTTTTACTAATTCTCGACATTGTTTTAAGGCTAAATTGGCATCTTTTAAGTTTCTTAGGTGTTCTTCATAATCTCTTTTGGTTGATATTCTAATAATGTCTTTTAATTCATCGATGTTCTTGGTATTATCATTTTTTATGTAACTTACTACCTTACCAAACTGAAGTCCTTTTTCAGTTTCTGTTATAACTGTAACATTTATAGGACAACGAATTTTACTTTTAAAGTTGTAAATTTTACCGTTATCTTTAAAATTTACACCATATATATAATATCTATCCATTGGCTCTCCTCATTTCTATAACAAATTTATCTAATAATAATTCCATATTAACATTATAACTCAAATCTTGTAAAAATTTTGTAATAATATTCATTTTTGTAATAATTTCTTGATTATTTTCTTGTATTTCAATGATTTTGGTTAGTTCTTCATTAAATGGTTTGTTTAAATTTTTTAAAAAATACTGATAATAGATTTTAAATAGAATTTTAAACATTTTATCTAAAGAAGATCTTTCTGTTATTTTACTTAATATTAAAGTCTTATTATTGATATAGGTTGTACTATTTATTTTAGCTATATATTCTTTTATTAGTTCTTTGTAATTATCTAACTCTTCTTCCGTCAAATTTAATTTATCAAGAATGTTATCACTTTCATAATTCACGACTAAAGATTGGCAACGGCTTTTAATTGTTGGTATGATTACGTCTTTATTATCTGTGATAAAGAAGCCAATGATTCCGTCAGTAGGTTCTTCGACAAATTTTAGCATGGCATTGGCACTGCTGCCATTTAGTTTTTCCGCATTTTTAATAATATAAGTATTGTATTTACTATAAATTGGTTTTGTTTCGAAGGCCCGTTTTAATTCTTCGATCTGAGCTTTTTTGATGCTTGTGGCATCAGGTTCAATCGTAATTAAGCTTGGTAAATTATTTTTATTGATTAAATTACATAGATTGCAGTTTTGACAATATTCTTGATAATCTTCAGGACAATTAATTACTTTTATTAACTCTTTTAGATCTTCCATTAGTTTGGAAAAATTATTTGTTTCAATTAAATAAGCGTGAGCTAGTCTTCCCTCACGATATTTATCAACTATTTCGTTTAAGTTTTTATTTGAAAACAAAATACCACATCCTTAAATTAGTAAATATACTGCGACTAATCCAAGTATTCCTGGTGAACCTAAAAGTGTTACTAAAACAATGGTTATAATATTTATTGGTATAAATATATTTACCCCTGATAATATTAAATTGAGCCCATATACACTTATAAAAGCAAAACATAATTTACTCATTACTTTTAATATTACTTTTTTCATTTTCATCACGGTAAATTATATGCCTAAGAATACTTTTTATTCACTTATTTTCTTGCGATCTTCTAGGGCTTTTTCTAGGGTTACATTATCTAAGTAGTCTATTTCAGCCCCAATTGGAATACCATAGGATAGTCTAGAAATTGTTACTTTCTTATTTTCTAAAATTTTCTTTATATAAAGAGTAGTTGCTTCTCCTTCGACCGTTGGTTTTAAAGCAAGAATTAATTCTGGAGATTGGAGCTTTTCTACCCTGGAAACTAAACTAGATAAATTAATATCTTCAGGTCCAATATCATCCATTGGAGAGATAAGACCGTCTAAAACATGATAAGTTCCGTTAAAAGTACCAGTTTTTTCAAAAGAGAATATGCTTTTATAATCTTCTACTACACAAATTATATTTTTATTACGAGCTTCATCAGCACAAATATTACATATTTCTTTGTCTGTTAAGTGTCCGCATATTGCACATCGGGTTAAATTTTTCTTAGCATTCTTAATGGCATCGCTAAATTCGCCTGCTTCTTCGTCACTAAATTCTAAAGTAGCAATTGCAAGACGTTCTGCACTTTTTTCTCCAATTCCTGGTAATTTTTGATAATAACTAATTAACTTTTCTAAATCTCTTGGATAATTCATTAAAATAAGCCGTTTAATGATGAGCCATAAGCGCCCATTTTACTTTCTACTTCTTGATCTATTTTTTTAACAGCGTCGTTAATTGCTATTTTTATCATGTCTTCTAACATTTCCTTATCATCTGGTTCAATGGTACCTTCAAAAGTAATATTTACTTTTTCGATTTCTTTTTTACCATTCATGGTAACTTTTACCCATTCGCTTGTTCCTTCAAATAAAGAAGCATCAATTTCCTCTTTTTTCTTAGTAATTTCTTTTTGCATTCTTTGAGCTTG
>CALVHK010000069.1 GCA_944327405.1 uncultured Bacilli bacterium
TAAGAACAAAACACAATTTAAGTCAAAATGAAGTAGCAAAGATTTTAGGAATCACAAGAACCGTATATACTAAATATGAAAACGGATACGAACTGATACCCATTAAACATTTAATTTCTTTTTGCAACTACTTTAATACCTCAGTTGACTATATTTTTTCTTTAACTAATAGTGACAAAGAAAGCACTTACAATAAGGAAATAGATAATGACTTAATACGACAAAGAATAAAAGGATTCCGCAAAGAGCAGAAGTTAACTCAAGAAAAATTAGCTAAAATGCTAAATACAAATAAATCCGTTATTTGCAATTATGAAAAAGGAAGACATTTTATTGCCACCCCATTCCTTTATCAAATTTGTCATAACTACCACATTTCTGCAGATTACCTTTTAGGTAGAATAGATAATCCCAAGTATTTAAATTAACTTGGGATTTTTTATTATATATCTAATCTTAATGTAATATCACTATCTGGAAAAGATACACATGGGTGAATATAATCATTTTCTGATTCTGCTTTTTTTAAAGCAGCACCAACCATTTTTACTTTTCCTTCTAACAAAACACTTCTACAATAACCACATTCTCCAACTCGACATAGTGATGGAGCGGGAATGCCTGCTTTCTCCATAGCCACCAATAATGTTTCGTCATTGCGACAAGATATTTCTTCTACTTTATCTTTCATAACTACTTTTAAAGTATAAGTAGTTTTTTCATTTGGTTCATATTCTACAAAGAAGTTTTCATAATGAACTGATTTTCTAGGAATATTAAATTCATTTAATATTTCATTCATAGCTCGATATAGTTCTTTAGGTCCACACATTAAAACGGTATTAAATTCCTTCACATAAGGCTCTATCATTTCTTTTGATAAATGCCCGTGCAAATAACCTTCCCTCTCTTCTCTAGTAAGAGTAATAACAAACTTAACTTTCTTACTTTTCTTATTTATTTCTTCTATTTCTTTTTTAAATATGATATCTTCGTATGTTCTCACACTATAAAATACTGTCAAATTACAATCATATATTCCTTCATCAATCGCATGGGCTAAAGACATAAATGGAGTAATACCAGATCCTCCCGCGATAGCTATAACATTTTCTTCATCTTTTGTAGGATTATATCCAAATTCCCCTGCTGGCATACTAACACTCAGTTTATCACCAACTTGAACTTCATCTAACATGTAATTACTTACTAATCCATTTTCTACTCTTTTAATCGTTATCTTATAAATATCTTTATTCGCTAAAGTAGGATTAGAAGATAGAGAATAAGCTCGTGTAACCGGCATAGAATCAATTGTAACATGTAAAGTAATATACTGCCCTGCCTTAAATGGAGCAAGAGTAGGTGTACTAGAATCTTTATCTGCACTTAAAGTAAAAGTTTTCACATCTGGTGTTTCCACCGTTATATCAGTTACAACAACGTGATAAATATCATGCATCTTTTTAATCTCTTTATCTATAAAAGTATCTTGAGGCCTCTTTTTACTAAACTCCCCAATAATTTCTTTTCTTTCACTTTTTAACTTTTCTATCTTTTCCATTAACTCTTCCTTCTTTCTTCTTCAAGCAACTCTTCAGTAATATAATACCCACTATAAATGGCATTGTCAACTCCACTACCAAAAATAGAAGATGCTCCAACAAAGTAAATATGTGGTATCACTTCATCCGGATAAGATATAATTCTATGAATACTATTATCAAGCCCAAGTCTCATCGGTCCAAACATACTTCCATTAATAGCATTCGTAGCTTTCGCAAATGTAATTGGACTTGCCACTTCCATTTCTTCAATGTATTCTTTAATATCAACATGAAATGCCTCTTCAAACTCGGAAATCAACTTATCAGCTAATTCCTGTTTAGTTTGATAATAATTTTCTTTGGTAATACCTTTCCAAGCATCATCATAATAAAGTGTTTTAAGTACTAAAATAGTTGTATTTTTAGGACTAGCAGTCTCATTTACAATATTTGGTACAACAGCTTCTATAGTGTGATGATTAAGTACTCTCATACTTTTAATATTTTTAACACTATTCAAATTCTGAAATTGGTAATAGCGATAATTATATAACTTCAAATCCTGATAAGACTTATTTAACCCTAGATAAACAACCAAACCATTCATTGATATTGTTCTAGCATTTTCTTTTTGCCAAGCTAAAGGCAAATCTTCTTTAATTAAATCTTTAAGCGCGAATCGTTCTGATACATTACAAATAATATCTTTAGCAAGATACACAGCACCATCACTTAAAACTACTTCCTTTAAATCATTATGATCTCGTATTTCTACTACATTAGAGCGGTAATAAATAGTTCCACCTAACTCTTCAAATCTTTGAGCTAGCTTTAAAGCAAAATCCACATTTTTGTTTTTTAAAGCTACTGGTCTTTTAAAAATATACTTATACAAACATTCAGCAAAATCAATAAAACTCAGTTTATTTAAAGGACTTCCAATTTCAATCCATAAGTAACCCAAAACATGAATTGTATAGGTAGGTAAATTCAAATCGACTAAAGCATCATACGCATTCTTATCTAAATATTTCACAAAATTAGGAAAATCTTTTTCGATATTATCCTTATTCTTTCTTAAAGCCACCAATGCTTCATGAACTTCTTTCAAGAGTGGAAGTAAAGCTCTAAATGTTGACATAGATCCACGATATAATTCTTCTAGCCTAAGTACCCAATCATCAATTTCTCCTTTTATAACTTCTTCAAACTTATCATCAATACTTTTGATTCGCACATTATAAGGGATAGGTTCTGTCTCTACTTCCAAATCATATTTTTTAAACAGTTTTTGCAAAGAACCGGCATTCTCCTCATTCCCATAATCCATCAAATCATATAGGCTAGCATCAAATTCAAATCTTCCTCTTTTAAACGTTGTAACAAGTCCTCCAGGCAAACTATTCTTTTCAAATATTAAAACAGATTTATCATTAAATGCCAGATTTAATCCGGCACTAAGTCCTCCCATACCTGCTCCAACTATAATATAATCATAAACCATAGTAATCCCTTCCTTTAAAATTAAATTTAAAATTCGTTACTTCTTCCATATCTATTCCATACTCTTTAATATACTTTTTATGTTTAGCAAGCATAATATCACAATAATCGTTTAATTTAATCGCTTCAATCGAATTTAACTTCAAATGTTTAATTGCAAGTTTTACTAAATTATATCGATCAATTTTATTTAGTACCCGCATATCAAAGGATGTAGTAATAGCACCTTCCTCAATATATCCTCTTACATGTAAATTATCATTATTTCTTTTATATGTTAATTCATGTATTAAATTAGGATAACCATGAAAAGCAAAAATAATTGGTTTATCTTTTGTAAATATTTTATCGTATTCCAAATCAGTTAATCCGTGAGGATGATCTTCATGAGAGACTAATCTCATCAAATCAATGACATTTACTACTCTAAGCTTAATATTAGAAATGTTTTCTCTAAGAATAGTAGAAGCTGCTAAAATCTCTAAATTTGGCGTATCACCAGCACCTGCTAAAACAATGTCAGGGTCTCCCTCGTCATTACTTGCAAAAGGAAGAACGCCAATTCCTCTACGGCAATGTTCTATCGCTTCATTTTTATCAAGCCATTGACAAGATAAGTGCTTACTCGCTACCACCACATTAACATAGTCTTTCGTTCTCGTAATATGATCGAATGTCGATAAAAGTGTATTAGCATCAATTGGCAAATAGATGCGAACAATCTCTGGCTTTTTCGTAACAATATGATTTAAAAAGCCTGGATCTTGATGCGTATAACCATTATGATCTTGCTGCCATACATGACTAGTTAAAATAATATTTAAACTAGATATAGGGGAACGCCAAGATAGTTCCCGACAAATCTTTAACCATTTCGCATGTTGAGATACCATCGAATCTATAATTCTACTAAATGACTCATAGGTATGAAGTAGTCCATGTCTTCCGGTTAAAAGATACCCTTCTAACATTCCCTCACAAGCATGTTCTGATAATATGGTATCAATGATTGCTCCATCTGTATTTAAGTACTCATCTCCTTTGATAGTCTCTCCATTCCATTTCCGGTTTGTTACTTCAAAAACATGACTTAACCGATTACTTAAAGCTTCATCTGGACCGAAAATACGATAATTATTTGGATTTAATTTAATAATATCTCGGATAAATTCTCCTAAAACGGTCATATCACTAGCTTTTATCTCTCCGGGGGTAGGAACATCAATCATATAACTCTGATAATCAGGAATATTTAACTCTTTTAATAACAAGCCACCATTTGCATGCAAGTTTGCTCCCATTCTTCTTTCTTTAGGTGGTATTAATTCCTGCAAGCCCTTTTTTAGTGTGCCATTTTCATCAAATAATAAAGAGGGACGATAGCTTTTAAGCCAAGAAGCTAAAATAGGTAAATTCTCTTCATGATCTTTATCAACTAAAACAGGTACTTGATGAGATCGAAATGTTCCTTCTACTATTTTTTCTTCAACCACTTTTGGCCCCGTCCAACCCTTAGGTGTTCTAAGAACAATCATCGGCCACATTGGTCTAGTTGTATCTTCATTTTTTATCGCATGCTCTTTTATTCTTTTTATTTCTAAAACAATATCATCAAGAGATTTTGCCATATCCTCATGAACTTGTTCGTCTGTTTCATATTCAACAAAATAAGGTTTCCATCCCATTCCTTCGAAATACATTGTTAGTTCTTCTTTACTAATTCTTGCTAAAATAGTTGGATTAGCTATCTTATAACCATTTAAATGTAAAATTGGTAGGACTACACCATCATGAATTGGATTTAAAAACTTGTTTAACTGCCAACTGGTAGCAAGTGGTCCGGTTTCAGCCTCGCCATCGCCAACCACACAAGCAGCCCAAAACTCTGGATTATCCAAAACTGCCCCAAAAGCATGAGCCAAACTATAACCAAGTTCGCCACCTTCATTAATACTTCCTGGCACTTCCGGAGCAACATGACTAGAAGTCCCTCCCGGTGCACTAAAACGTTTCATAAGTTTTTTTAAACCATCTTCATCATAAGATATTTCCGGATAAACTTCACTATAAGTACCTTCTAAATAAACATTGGAATAAGCAGCTCCACCACCATGACCGGGTCCAGAGATAAAAATCATATCTAAATCATTTTTCTTAATGATACGATTTAGGTGAACGTAACAAAAATTTTGTCCGGGAGTAGTCCCCCAATGTCCTACTAATTTTGACTTAATATGCTCTAATTTCAATGGCTCTTTTAATAAAGGATTATCTTTTAAATAAAGCTCCCCTGCAGCTAAATAGTTAGCAGCTCTAAAATAAGCATCTATTTTTTCTAATTCGACTTTATTTAATGTATTTTTCATATCATCACACTACCCTATTATTTATTATAACAAATTAAGTAGGAAAAAACCATAACAAGTTATGGTTTTGTGTCAATTT
>CALVHK010000070.1 GCA_944327405.1 uncultured Bacilli bacterium
ATATTTTCCTTTACGACTTAAATAAATTAAGTAAATTAAGCCTGCTACAAATAGTGCGATTGATATAATTTGTGCTACTTTAAAGCCACCGATCATTAATGAATCCGTACGCCATGCTTCAATAAAGAAACGTCCTAAGCTATACCACATTAAATAAATACAAGTGGTAGCTCCTATTTTAATATATTTATATTTTTTGATTAATATTAATACAACAAACCCAAGTAAGCACCATAATGATTCAAAATAAAAGGTTGGTAAATAATAAATACCACCAATATTCATACCTTCAATAATAAACTCAGGTACAAATAGATTTTTTAGCTGGGTATAAGTAGTAGCAATTCCATGTGCCTCCCCATTAAAGAAGTTTCCCCATCTACCTATTGCTTGAGCTAAAATGATGCTTGGTGCCGCCATGTCTAGTAACTTTAAGAAATTTAAATGATATTTACGAGCAAAAAATATTACCGTTAGAACACCTGCTATAAGTCCTCCGTGTATAGCTAGGCCACCATTCCAAATCGCAAATATTTCAAGAAGATTATTTTTGTAATAAGAAAAATTAAAGATAACATAATAAAGTCTTGCTCCAATAATTCCCATGATGATAGTCCAAAAAGCTATATTAAAAATTAAGTCTTTGGGATATTTAAACTTTTTTGCTTCTTTTTCCACTAGAATAAGTCCAATAATAATACCAATTAAAATAAGTATGCTATACCAATGAATGTCAATTCCAAATAAACTAAACATAACTGGATCCATAAAATTCCTCTTTTCTAGATTTATTATACACTATTTTTCTATTTACTAAAAGAAAAAAGTTAAGAAATGAATCTTAACTTGTGGCAATGACGAATGGTTGAGTTGAAGTACCATTTCCTGATGATATGGTGACATCGGCTTTTAAATTGATGACAGGGCGAAGAATATACGAAGTATTCACGGTGCTTGGGTTAATATTACCATATGATGTTACGTAAAATACACTAGAAGTTATCATGCAATTTGACGGTGTCATTGTCCAGTATGCTGGTTCTGAATATAAGTAAAAATTTATATTATTACTTCCATATACTCCTCCAGCGTATGCTACTTCATCGGCGGTGATGAGTCCTACTGGATAGGTTAATGCTTTGTTACCTTTATTACTACTTGATGCTGTATAAAGATCATTATTGTTGCTACAACTATATGTTGGTTCTTTATTAGTGTATAGCCTGTTATATGCTTCATAATATGTAAGATTTGTACCACTACCAATACCAGTTCCGCTATAAGGCGTTCTATCTCCACAAAAACCAGCATTGTCATCAATAACTTTCCCATAATTTAGTAAATTATTAATATACCATGTATCTAAGATTCCTTTTACTGTACTACTTGTTTTAATACCATGTAACTCTTCAATTGTATACATATATCCAACATGAGCATTATTATCGTATGAACTATTGAAGACACTTGAGCTTGCAGTTGATTGTAAATATATTGTTTCTATATTTGTGCCATTATAGATTAAGCGAATTGTTCCATCTCCATTAACTCGGATAATTCTCCAGTAGTATCCGGCAAATGACACCCAGTTATCCGTTGGGTTCCCTGCAAAGTAATAGACTTCACCATCATTATCATATTGGCTCTCATCTGCTGATTTATAGATTGTACCGGTCGTTGTATCAGTTACAGTTGTACTAAAGTCAGATCTTGTTAGTACTGTTGGGTAGTATGCTAGTAATGTATCTTTGATTGCTGGTTGTTCGTCAAAATATAAATAACACTTTGTACCTTTTGTTGTTAGTGGTGTTACACTTAAAGCTTGCATCATCATATCATAACTAAGAGTTATACTATCATCTCTGTTGCCATCTATACTACAATAGCTCATCTCTTCATTGAAAGTGTATCCACTTGTTGGAATGGTGTCTGCTTTTGCATATCCATCAGTTGCTGTTTCATCTTCAATGTAAACTGCGACTGTATTTAGGTCTGCTAGATCATAATTTATTGTTCCATTAATTAATGGCATTGATTCTGCTGTTCTGTACTTTGCTCTGGTGTAGTTTAGTACTAGTGCTGATATAGCTGCTATCACTATGACTCCAATAATAATATTTCTTTTTAAATGACTTCTTTTTAATACCTCGAATTTCATAACTAACTCTCTTTCTCATGAAGCTCTGCTTCATTTAATAATTTTGATATATAAGCTATGATATGAATAGTTTCCTAGCTTATATATAAATTATATATAGAGCGAGACAAAAAGTCAATAAAAATATAGCTATTTTATTGGTATTTAAAATTTTAATATTTATTATGAGAAAATATTTTTGGTGATAAAAATGTATAGTCGTTTAAAAGAATTACGAGAGCAAAAAGAAATTACACAAGCATCATTAAGCGAGTTATTTGAAGTACATGAATACGTTTACGGGCAATATGAAAGAGAATATGTCATTATTCCTATCAAACATTTAAATACACTTGCTAATTTTTATCATGTTTCTATTGATTATCTTTTTGAATTTACTGATAAACAAAATTATAATAAAGCAAATAAAAATATTGATCCTATCAAGAGTGGTATGAGATTAAAAGAATTTCGTAAAGAAAATAAAATTACACAATCTAAATTAGCAGATTTACTCAATACCGTGCAACCAGTAATTGCTAATTATGAAAAGGGTAAACATTTAATTGCTACGCCTTTTTTGTATACAATATGTTCTAAATATCATGTTAGTGCTGATTATCTTTTAGGTAAAAGTGATAAGCCAAAGTATTTGAAGTAACTTTGGCTTTTTTATGTCTAATTTGTTGCAGAATTTGCCTTTCTTGCTTTTTAAGAATTTATCCCTTGTAATATAGTCTCGAGCATTCAGACTGGTTTCTTCCAGATATATTCTTTACTATTGTTAATCCTTTACTCTTTGGGGTTTTGGTTGAAAGCGGTTCATGGGATTGTGTGGTTAGTATGAGAAAGCTTTTTCAAATACTTATATCTTGGTGTAAACCAAAAAAGACATCAACCATCATCATAGTTTGCAACAACATGACGGTTAATGTCAATTCGAAAGAGTAGGCATTACGTTCCTAATGCTCTACAACTTAAGTATAACCTATTTTTGCAATAAATACAATCATTAATTTGCAGTGATTTTTTTATTTACTATATCATGGAATAAGCTTACTATTGCTATTAACATAAGACAGGAGAATATCCATAGTGGCATCCAATCTAGGCCAAATAAATAAACAGAATAACCAGCTAGACTAGATAAATTGATAATGATCGGAATATATATTTTTCTTTTATAAACAAAATACCAAATAATGGATAAGACATCTGCCATAAACATGTATCTTTCATGCATAAATGGTAGAAAATAAACTGCTATTAAAACGCTTAGTAAAGCAACACTTAAGATTTCTTGTTTTTCTATTTTTTTCTTTCTTTTCATAAAGTATATTAATAAGCCTAGAAATAGTAATCCTGTGATGATAATAAAAATATAACCTATCACTTTTATATTAGGTAATAACTGGAATATATTGGCTAGATTTCTTGTTAGATAAACAGAATAATCTGTTGTTTGTTCTAAATAGGTCGTAAAACAATTCATGATTGGCATACCCATTAATATTACCGGTAAGCACATCAATATGTTTCCTAGAGGAATTAACAGAAAGTTGAAAATAGAAAACTTTTTGTTTACAAAATAAAGTATTACAAATAATGGTAAAATAAAGATAAACTGGAGCTTAAAGCTGAAGGCAACTCCAAGGATTAAAAAAGATAGAGAGTACTTTTCTTTTAATAATAAATATAAGGAGAGTAATACAAAAGTGGTGTAAATACTATCACACTGGGCCCACATGCTGCTATTTAAAATAACGGTTGGAAGTAGTATGATGACTAACCATGATAAATAAGCATGTTTTTTGTTTGTTAAAACTCTCACTATTAAATATCCAATGAAGCCCATAAGTATGTCAAATACAACAGATAACATTTTAATCTTTATAATTGGAGATCCGGGCAAAAATGTTAGTAAATAAAGGAGAGTTAAATAAGGTGGGTTATAGTTTCCTAGGCCATTTACCACACTCGTTAAGCCTTCTTCACTTAAGATGTTATACCATTTAAGTAAAAAACGTTTATAATCTCCACTTTCAAACGAAAAAAAGAAGTATTTTATGAGAATACTTATTAAAATCACACCAATAATTAATATTGTCTTTTTATCTATGATTTTTCTTTTTTTCAAATTATTTAAGCTCCTTTTCAATAATATATCTTGGTCTATGTTTGGTCTCGCTATATATTTTACCCACATATTCACCAATTAAACCAACAGATACTAACTGAACGCCACCGATAAACCAAATTGATAGCATAATAAATGCCCATCCATCGACCGTATTACCAAGAATTTTTACAATAATGGTATAAATAATCATGATAATACTGATAAATAACATGATAAATCCTAGAGTAGTAATCATTTTAAGAGGTTTAACACTAAAGGAAGTGATACCATCCCAAGCAAATGATAACATTTTCTTAAGAGGATATTTCGACTCGCCAGCAGCTCGTTCATTTCGCTCATAGGTGGCAACTGAGGTTTGAAACCCAATTAAAGGAACAATTCCTCTTAAAAATAAGTTTACTTCATCAAAGTTCTCTAATTCGTCTAAGGCACGTTTTGACATTAAACGGCAATCAGCATGATTGAATACAACTTCTACACCCATAACTCTCATTAACTTGTAGAAAGATTCGGCTGTAAATCGTTTAAAGAATGAGTCTTTCTTCCTTGAGCTACGAACTCCATAGACAATTTCTGCACCTTTATTATTTTCTTCAATCATTTTATCTATAACACCGATGTCATCTTGAAGATCAGCATCCATACTAATCGTTATATCCGCATATTTTTTGGCAGTCATAAGTCCTGCTAGTAAGGCATTTTGGTGTCCCTTATTTCGAGATAATTTTACACCAACAAAGAGTGGATCTTCTTGATGATATTCTTCAATAAGCTCCCAAGTTTTGTCTTTGGAGCCATCATTTACAAACATGACTTTAGAATCCTTGCTGATCTTACCCTCTTTGATGAGATTTTTCATTTTTTCTTTTAATGCTTTTTTTGTTATTGGTAATACTTCTTCTTCATTATAACAAGGTATTACTAAATATAATATTTTTGACATAATACACCTCACTCCAATTATAACAATCTATCTATGTTTTCTCAAGCCCTTTGTTTGCTTTTTACTTAGAATGTACTCTTTTAATATAATGTATTCTCCTATCATGATAATGGCAGATAGAATTAAGCATGATGGAATACTCATGTAAGTTCTTTCTATGCTCTCATCTACTCTAAAGATAAAGGTATCCGATGTTTCTTCATTATTAATATATACGGAACCATTATTATAGGCTTTGTAATAAAT
>CALVHK010000071.1 GCA_944327405.1 uncultured Bacilli bacterium
TCTAGTAATTCCTTTTTTTCTTTCTTACTTATAAAAGCACAATTAATTGCGTATTCATTCATTTTTATGAAGTCTTCTTTGGTAAAGTTAAAAGTTTTGACTAGCTCTTCATAAGTTTTTGTTAGCGTTGTGTTAGATACCGTTCGGTTATCGGTATTTATCGTAATTTTTATACCTTTGTTCCATAATTCTTTAATAGGGTGGTCTTTTAGGCTTGCGTACATGTTTGTATCTAAGTTACTTTTAGGACATACTTCTAAAGTTATGTCATTATCTTTTATCAAGTTAAGAGTTGATTCGTCTTCTATTGAACGCACGCCATGACCAATTCTTTTTGCACCTATTTGAATAGCATTTTTAACACTTTCTGAATCGTCTCCTTCACCAGCATGGATTGTAAAGGGGATATTTTCTTTTTTAGCTATTGCAAATAATTCTTGATATTCCATTACCGGATAGGCTGCTTCATTGCCAGCTAGATCGATGGCTACAACACCCTTGTTTAAGTACTTTTTGGCAAGTTTGATTACATTTAAGTTTTCTTGATAAGAATCTCCTCGCATCATGCATAGGATTAGATTGGTTTTAATCGGGACTTTGCTTAATCCTTTTAATATGGAAGTTACGACTTCATCTAATGTTAATCCATCATTTAAATGTTTATTGGGGGCAAAGCGAGTTTCCACATAGATCACATTGTCGTTTAGTAGGTCTTCGGCTAGTTCTTTTGACACTCTTTCTAGATTTTCTTTAGTTTGCATAATTTTTAAAGGAATATCAAATTTATCAAGATATTCCTTTAATGATTCTGCTTTTGTTTTTAGGGTTGATTCATTTATTGCATCTTCTAAATCCATGTTTAATAATTCACTAATTGTATTAGGCCTAATACTTCCATCTAAATGAACGTGTAATTCTACTTTTTTTAGATTTTTCATATTTTGTCTCTTTCATAAAAGTTATCAATGTTGGTTAATATTCTTTCAATGTTGTCTTCTGTAAATGGTTTATTTAGGACATCTAGTACTCCATAACTAAATGCTTTTTTTATGGTATCTTCAGTATCGTCACCAGTTATAATAACGACAGGAATTTTATCCATTAAATTTTCTTTCTTTAAATATTCAAGGACTTCAAAGCCATTTAAACTTGGCATGTTTAAATCTAATAAAATGGCATATAAATTATTGTTTTTAATGCATTCTATAGCTTCTGTGCCACTGCGAGCTTTTTCTACACTATATTCATCATGAATACTTTTCTCAAGAAAATTTAAGATAATGTTTGAATCATCTGCGATTAATATTAGCTTTTTAGATTCATCAGAAAAGTATTTATCTAGTAAATTTATAATCTTATTTACAGTATCAACTAGATTTTGATAGTTTGCTTCAATAAATTCAGCGTCACTTTCTTTTCCTTTTAATTCATGAGAGAGAAAAACTTCTGCTTCTTGAGCGAACCCTAAGTATCTTGCTTCACTTTTCATACTGTGAGCGATAATGGCATAATTTGCCCAATCCTTAGAGTTTTTATAATACTCTAAATTGTTCAGTTTTTCTTTTAAAGAGTTTTTGAATTCTAATAAATTTTCATTATAAGAATCCATATCTCCCCAAAATTCTAAACTAGCTTTTACATCTACGTTATTACTAACTAATAAGTCAACTTTTTCCATACACTACTTTCCTCCTAAATACTTATTAATAACTTTATTTAGTAGTTTCCTATCAATTGGTTTTGATAAGTAACTATTAAATCCAACATTTAAATATTTTTCATCCGTTCCCTCAAGGGCATCCGCGGTGAGGGCAATGACTGGTGTTATAAAATCTTCATTTTCTCTTAATTTGTAGAGAGTTTCTACACCATTCATTTTTGGCATCATAATATCCATGAATATTAAATCATAATGTTTATTATTAACTTTCTCTATTGCCTCATAGCCACTTTCAGCAGTGTCTATTTCGAAGTTGTAAGGTTTCATGATTGTTTGTGCTACTTTTAAGTTGATTTTAGAGTCATCAACAATTAAAACTTTTTTACTACTATAATCTGTGTAGTTTATTGTTTCTTCCTCTGGTTCATCTTGTTCTGGTACTTCCATACTAACAATTTCTTGTTCTAGATAAATTCGGAATGTTGAGCCTTCACCATATTTAGAGAAGACGGTGATTCTTCCACCCATTAAATCGACAAGACTTTTAGTAATAGCAAGGCCTAGCCCGGTACCTTCAGTAGTTGTATTTTTGTCTTCATCGATTCGTTCGAATTTACCAAATATGGTTTCTAGTTTATCTTTTTTAATTCCTCTTCCGGTATCTTTTACCGAAATATACATCAAACATACTTTGGTATCCATTCGGTTAATACAGTTTACGTTGAATATGATTTCACCTTTATCTGTGTATTTAGCAGCATTGGTTAATACGTTTAAAACGACTTGTTTTACTTTAGCTACATCGCCACGCAATACACCAGGTAGGTCAGGTGAGAATACCATTTTAAATTCAATTGGTTTTTCTTTGATACGAGGTAGGACTAATTTTCTTAGGCCATCAAATACTTCTCTTGGATTGTAATTTTTCGGGATAATCTCTACTTTATTTGCTTCAATTTTTGATATATCTAAAATACCATTTACGATTTCCAGTAATTGCTTAGATGCATCAACGATGTCTTGTGAATATTCCTTGGTTTCTTTTAAATCATTCGAATCAAGCATACATTCACTGAATCCGACAATGGCATTAAGAGGAGTTCTAATTTCATGAGACATGTTCGATAAGAATTCTGTTTTCGCACGATTGGCTTTTTCTGCTTGATCTTTGGCTAAGTTTAATTCTTTAATATGATTTAAATCCGGGTTTTCAATGGTATGATACATAATAAAGATAATCACTGTTTGGAAAAAGATCATTAGTGTTAAAGCAGGATTTACTTGTTGAATAATAATTACAATCGTACCTAATATAATATAGGCAATTAAAGGGATGTATTGTTTGCTTTTTATCTTCTTAATGTTTTTAATTAAACAGTAAAGCATAATAATTATGAATATAAAGGAACATGCATAATTTAAGTTAACACTCATGCCGTAAGAATAAGTACTTGTACCATCACTATATATGCTAATAGGACATAAGAAGATAATTAAGCCACCGATTGCAGCGATAATCTTAGCCGCTAGTCTTACTTTCTTTTTGTTCTCAATATCAAAAGATATAGATATTACATAATAAGCAAAACTAAATCCCCATAAAAAGTAGAATAGTATGTATAGTCTTGCTATAAACTCATTTAGTACGGAATCTAAAGGGAAAACTTTAAAAGAAAAGAACCCATAGACATCAATACATAATCCTATAATTGTTAATAGTAACATTTTTGAGAATAACTGTAATTGCATACTTTTGATGTTTTCTTTTGATTTGAAAACAATAAATACAATTACTAAGAATACTAAACTTGCAATTGAAAGAGCTACGCTAAAATATCCCACAATACCACCGCCTTATTTATTTTTTCTTTGTAAACTAACCCCGTCTGATTCTACTTTAGAATAATCTAAATGATACTTTTCTATTAACTCTTTTTTTACTATTTTTCCACCAATATTTCTTGGAATTGCATCTGCAAATATCCATTCATATGGGATAGACATCTCGTCAAGATTATTATAACATATATCTTTTAAAATTTCCTTAATTTTTTCTTCTTGGCCTACATATTCTTTTTTAAGAACAATAAATGCTACAGGTACTTCTTGTTCTGCGTTATGAGGTACACCAATGACATGAGCTTCCTCTACATATGGTAGTGAACTTAAGAATTCAGCTATTTTGTTTGGATGGACGTTAAATCCGCATCTCATAAATGTATCAGAAATTCGTTCGGCAAAATATAAATGTCCTGTTTCATCACAATATCCTAAATCTTTTGTGTGTAACCAAATTTTGCCATCTTTATGTTTTATTAAAGCTTTTTTTGTTTCTTCTTCATTATTTAAATATCCTTGCATAACAGTAGGCGCATTAATGCATATTTCGCCAATTTCATTATATTTTAATTCTTCATCTGTTCCTGGTTTAAATATACCAACATTTGTAAGAGGTAGAGGAGTGCCAATGCTTCCAAATTTATATTCGCCGATAGGGCCAGTAGCACTTCCTAGGCATTCTGTGCAACCGTATCCTTGTTTAACGTATATTTGATCTTTATTTAATTCTTTTTCAACATCACTAGGAAGTTTTGCTCCCCCAGAAATAGCATTTTTCATTGGTTTTAATTTTCCAGATTTAAATAATTCGCTTCTACTCATATATATAAAGTGGACTGGTCCACCAGTAAATTGAGCTGGATTTAAATTATACATTACTTCGGCTATTTTGTTTGTGACTAAGTTCGGAATCATTATCGTTTGCGTGCCTAACACTCCTTCATAGTGCATAACTGCAAAACCATAAGAAATGGATTGGATTAAAATATCTAGTATTTTATCTCCCTTTTCATAATCAATTCCAGCAAGTAAATGTTGGAAAGCTTGAGCGTTAATGTTTTCGTTCGTAAAAATTGCTCCTTTAGGAACTCCGGTCGTTCCACTAGTTCCAATGATCGCAGCAGCAGTATTTTCCTTATAATATGGAGCATTTAATGATCTATCTTTACCAGCTTTTATAAATTCGTTCCATGTTAAAATATTAGACTTGTAAGGAATATCTAGATCTTTAAATGGGGCATCTTCTCCTTTTAACTTGGCAAAAGTATTTACTAGCTTTTTTAAATAACTTGGAATTAGTCCAGTTCCATCGGTAACAATTACGCATTTGATACCACAAACATCAAAAACAGTTTTATATTTTTCATAAAAGCCACTAAATATTACTACTTTGTCAAGTCCATTGTTGATTATGATTTTTTCTAATTCTTTTGGGGGAAGACTAGGAATTATGGGATATGATACACCACCAAAATAGTTTAAGCCATAAATCGAACATCTAGATTCAGGAACATTTGGTAATATAATAGGGATGATTTCTTCATGTTTTGTTCCTACTGCATCAAAGGATTTAGCAAGATTACGACATTCTTTTAAATAATCTTTGTAGCTTATTTTTAATCCCCCTTTATAATTTTCTCCGGGAATCCACATTGCGGTAGAATTAATGTTTTCTTTTGAGTATTTCTCAAGCATTTGATAGATACTCATGTTTACATCAATATTATTGGGATCAAACTTTTTATAATTAGCCATCCAAGGCTTATCGATACTTGCGTATCCTGAAAGTATCTCTTGTGCTTGTTTTAAACACTCTTTTTCTGTTAACAATTGTTCACTATTCATATTTAAACCTCCTGCAAAACAACTTAATTTAACTATAATACAAAATTGAAAAGAATTCAATAATATCTTTGATTATTTT
>CALVHK010000072.1 GCA_944327405.1 uncultured Bacilli bacterium
TTGTTTTTGCCTTTTTCACTAGGGCCTAATATTAATACTTCTTCTGTTTTTCCTATATATTCTTTATTATGAGCAAGACTATAAGAATTTATTAATTCATTTAATTTATGTAATCGTTCTTCTTTGGTTTTCATGGGAATGCTATCTTTTATTTTAGCTGCTGGTGTTCCCTCTCTTGGAGAATAAATGAATGTAAAGGCACTGTCAAATTTACAAACATTTACAACATCTAGTGTTTCTTGAAAGTCTTCCTCTGTTTCATTAGGAAATCCGACAATGATATCGGTAGTAATGGCAACGCCGGGAATTCTTTCTTTTATTTTGTTGTATAACTCTATATATTCTTCTTTTGTATATCTTCTTCCCATTAGTTTTAAAACTCTTGAACTACCACTTTGAAGGGGCAAATGAATGTATGGCATAATATTATCAAATCTCGCAATTACATCAATCATTTCATCCGTAAAATCCCAAGGATGGCTTGTTACAAAACGAATTCTTTCGATACCAGAGGAAGCAACATTCTCTAAAAGAGTGGCAAAATCATAGTTTTCTTCTAAATCCTTGCCATAAGCATTTACATTTTGGCCTAAAAGAGTTACTTCTAAATATCCTTTTTCTTTAAGCTCTTTTACTTCATTCACGATATCTTCCATTTTCCTACTTCTTTGCTTACCGCGTGTAAATGGTACAATACAGTAGGTGCAAAACTTATCACAGCCATACATAATATTTACCCAAGCGGTAATTTTAGAGTCTCTAGCATACTCTATGTGTTCGTACACATTTCCTTCAATTGAATATACTTCTATTTTTCTATCTTTACTTTCTTCAAGAATCATAGAACCTAGATCATTAATATTATGGGTACCAAACACGATATTCACAAATGGATACTTTTCTTTTAAAAGACGAGATACTCCCTCTTCTTGAGGCATACATCCTCCTATACATATTATTAGTTCTGGATGTTCTTTTTTTAAATGCTTTAATCTTCCTAAAAAGCCAAATACTTTGTCATGAGCGTTTTCTCTAATCGCACATGTATTTAAAACAACTATACTCGCTTCTTCTACCTTTTCCGTTTCACTAAATCCCAAGTTTTCAAGTATTCCTTTTATTTCTTCAGAATCATGAACGTTCATTTGACAACCATAAGTTCTGATAAAATACTTTTCTCCTTTAAAACGGTCACTTTTTATATTTTTAGCATTTAAATATTCCACTTTCTTATCCGTTCTTAAACGTGCTTCTTTTAAATCTGGTAAATTCATTTTCATCAACCTCAGGCATTATTATAACATGAATGGAGCTATAAGTAAAAAGAAAATGAAACTCTCTAAGTGTGTTGATTTTCATCTTTTGCTATGGTAATATAGTATAGAAAGGAGTTTGTATGTATGAAGAAGTTAGGTGTTAATACTGCTGGTGGCGTAATGGATATTATTGGCGCAATTATTTATTTAACTGCTATATTCGTTATTGTTGGTTCTGCTGTAGGGGAAGCTGTTACAATGGGAACTACTAGTACAGCTGAGACTTTATCCACACTATTCTTAATCTATGCTGGTATTGCAGTAGTCGTTCATATCGTAGGTGTAGTTCAATCTAGAAAAGTTGGTATTAAACTTGTAGGTAATATTTTAGGTATTATCGGTCATGCCATTTATTTACTATTTGGCGCAGCTTTTGGTTGGATTGCAATGATTATTGTTATCATCTCGGCTGTATTTACTTTAAAAGATAATAAATACCAAGCGTAACAGAATACCGTAAGTGCTTCGGCACTTTTTTCTTGGCCTAAACTTTGTGGTAAGATAACTTGATAATATAATATAGTTTTAAAATATCTTGATTGAAGTCTACGTTTAAATCGTTTTTGATAGATTCATAAATATAATCTATATTATCCACTTTTTCTTTTTTATATTCATAATATAAATATTTTAACTTATCTTCATCTTTATTTTCGTATAAGTTATTTATTTCTAGTAAAATCAATTTTTTAGCATCTCTTATTTGTCTTAAGGTGTTATCTTTAGAAATACCTTTAATTAGTTCATAATTAAAGGTTGTCTCTTTTAGTCCATACATTACTTCTAACACATTTAATTCGTCTTCTACTAAAAGATTACTCCTACTAATACTTAAGCCACTTTCATTAAATTCAATAGCTATAACACTTTTGGTGTCTGTAAAAAGGGCTGCATATTCTATTTTTTCGAAGTTTTTCTTATTACTTACTAAAGTTTTGTCTTTAAGTGTTGAAAGAAACTCTTCATCTATTTTAATTATGTTATTTATTATGTCTAGAAACACTTTATGTTTTACTTTGATTAGAGGAATCTTTTTGATAAGTTCTAAATAGTCTGTTTCATTCCATTCAAAAAACGCATATGCTAGATCATTCCAATTTAGAATGATGTCGTAGTAATAATTCATTTTTTATCCACCTTTCTAAAGATAACGCTATACATATAATGCCTACAAAAAATAACCATACTTCAACTCTTCTACTAATAAATTTAACAAAATCAAAGAAACTATACCCTGTTGTTAATAAATTTAAATAAATTATCATAAAAAATAGGCCAATGCTTGTAAATATAATGCCTAAAATGTAAAGTAATATACGAAACATATGTAACTCCCCTATAATTTTATTTCTTAAAATTAAAAAATATTATATAATTAAGTAGGTGATGAAAAATGAATTATCTTTTTTATATTATTTTAGGTATTATACAGGGTTTTACTGAACCAATACCGGTATCTTCTAGTGGACATATTTTCCTTTTTAAAAACATTTTTAATATCCAAGCATTCAATGATCTTAATTTTGAGATTGTTGCTAATTTCGGATCATTTCTAGCCATTCTCTTTATTTTTAGGAAAGAAGTGTGGGATCTTTTAACTGCTTTCTTCTCTTATATTTTTAATAAGAAGACAAGAGAGAAAAATAAACAAAAATTTAAATACTGCATGTTTATTATTGTTTCGACAATTCCTATTGGTATTGCAGGTATTATTCTAAAAGATGTCATTGAAGAAAAATTACAAAATATTATGTTTTTAGGTGTTGCTTTCTTGTTTACTGCATTTATGTTACTTTTAGTTAAAAATAAAAATGGTAAAAAAGAAGATTATGATATAACACTTAAAGATGCTATTATTATTGGTATATTTCAAATTATAGCACTATTCCCTGGTATCAGTAGAAGTGGTACTACCCTAGTACTTTGTTTACTTGTTGGAATGAGTCGGAGTACAGCTTTAAAGTATACCTTTATTCTTTATTTCCCAATTAGTGTTGGTACGATGTTACTCGGAGTGAAAGATATTATTGAGGCAGGAAATCTTGCAACCGTTGCTGTTCCTTACTTACTTGGAATGGTAGCAGCCGGTATTGTAACCTACTTCTCATACCGTTGGTTAAGTGAGATTGTTAAACGTGGTAATTTATGGAAGTTTAGTATTTACTGCGTTTGTTTAGCCATATTTATATTTATTTATTTCCGATAAAAAAGTCTTCACTAGAAAAAGTGAAGTTTTTTACTAAAAAAGGAAGCACTATTTTAATGCTTCTATTTCTAAAAGGGTTAAACCAGTAGCTTTAGCTATCTCAACAGTTGTCAGATTTGTATTTAATAAATTTTTAGCAGTTTCGATGGCTTTTTCTTTTTTTCCTTCATCAATTCCCTTATTTTTTTCATAGGTAAGCTTATCTTTGAATGTTGTTCCGTTCTCTTCAAGAAAATCTTTTACGTAAGCTATAGATTGTTCCATGGCTTTATCCCCCTTTTTGTTTTTTCTATTTCTTCTATGTCTTTGGCTATCATAAATATTTTCTTACTACTTTAATGATTCTATTTCCTCTATGGTAAGTCCAGTATATTTTGCTATAGTCTTGGAATCGACATTGTCTAAAAGCATGCTTTTAGCTGTTTCCCTTTTTCCTTCATCAATTCCCTTATTTTTTTCATAGGTAAGCTTATCTTTGAATGTTGTTCCGTTCTCTTCAAGAAAATCTTTTACGTAAGCTATAGATTGTTCCATGGCTTTATCCTCCCTTCCTATTTGTTCCATTTCTTCCATGTCTTTGGCTATCATAAATATTCCCCACTTTAATAATCTCTTTTCATAATCATTGTATACCATTTTCTTGATTAAATCAAGCCTAATCAAAAACATATTTATAAATTCATTATCCATATTAGGATTATTTATTTTTCTTACGAAACCATAGTCATTTACCATTTCTTTATTTTCACCTGAGTAATCTCCTAAAATAAAATTAATACTGTAAACTTTCTTGGCATTGATGTATGTCTCTCCTTTTTTTAGTTGACTTCCAAATAATCTTGAAAGATAAGATGCACTTTTTAAGTATTCTTCTCGACCAAACTGGGTATACATTTCAATAGATACAATTTCACCAGTATCAAGTATTGCCACAATATCGCCATAAAAAATTTTATCTTCTAATTTTTTTCCATACATAGGATAATCTTTAAAAACTTCTATTTTCTCTATCTTTTTAGAGATACCTATGTAATCAAAGACAGATGTTAATAAGTCTTTGGCTAGTTCTTCGTGACTAAAAACATATTTAAATAGAACATCATTTGTTAAATTAACAAAAGTCTTTGTTTGCATAAATTCACCTCCTCCCCCTTAGGTAAATTATATTTTAATGCATGAGGAGTGCGGAATTTGTCGAATCGTGGAATTACCCCTAAAAAAATAGAAACACTATTTTCATGCTTCTACTAATGATAATACTTTATTCAAAAAAATTTAAATTTAAGCTTTTTTCAGAATAAAACATAAAAAGTGATGATACATCACCACTAGTTTTTAAATAATATGATATTAAATATTAAAAGTAAAGCTACATTAAAAGCATAGGTAAATTGGAAACGTTCACATTCGACAATGGAGACTAAAAGATCTGATGCACAGACAATCCATCCCTCTTTGCTTTTCGGTTTAAACTCTTTTACACTAGCTTTCTTCTCTTTATTTACAAATGGGAATATTTTTTTGATTAAAACATGATGGAACATATGAGTTTTGATTGCTTCTGCTTCAATATCTGTAATGTCAAAATACTTTCTGGCATTATTCGCAGCCGTAACAGGATGTTTTAGGTAAGAGTTTTCCGGACTTTCTTTACGGGTACCAAAGAAAAAGTCATGAAGTAATCCGGCACGAGATACACTTCTTAAATCTGCTTTAAAAAACCTACCTAAACGATAACTTAATTTAGCTACTCTTAAACAATGTTCGTATTTACTTGTTCCATGATGTAAATCTTTTTTTGTTTCTAAAAAATGTTCATTCTCTAATATATCACACACATACTCATCAAACTCGCATTTTAAACGTTTTGTCATTTCTTCAACTCCTATTTTAATTTG
>CALVHK010000073.1 GCA_944327405.1 uncultured Bacilli bacterium
TTGCTAGTTCCCTTTCTGATAGCTTATTTTGAATACATAAATTAATGTAATAATTTCTCTTGTTCTCATCTTTAATAGGTAATAATCTTTTGTAATGAGTCCAACTCAATTGTTGCCGCGCTGCGGCAAGTATTGGAAAAGCTAGGTAAAACTGCCTAAATCTTGACAAGTTCGTATAATTGTAACCTTTTCCATATTGCTCTGTAAGCTTAGCGGACCACTTTTTGATTAGTTCATTGCCATATTTGGCATGTTTCTCCCCACCTTGAGCTTCAACAATTAATTTTCCTACCTGCCAATAAGTAGTTACCGTATCATTATTTTCTTCTATTGTTCTTGTTCTTTTACTTATTTCATTCTTTTTGATTAGATGTTCTATTTCGTTGTAATAGCTTTCTTCCGTTATGATATACCTCTCTGAAGTCCCTTTATATCATACTTTTTTAGTTCTGTAAATACTTTCAATTCATTATGGCCACAAATTTTTATATCCTCGACAAATCATGAAAAAAAACAGGATACTCTCCTGTTATTCATCTTTGAAATGTTTAGCTAGACGAATTTTTAATAATTCATCAATGACAACCATCACAATTATAATTATTAAACAATATAGAAATTCAATTATGGTTATGTTGGTTAGGCCAAAAATTGATTTTAATGGAGTTAGAAAAATGATGATATCAACCACTACTAGGCCTAGAATACAAACATTTAACTTCGAGTTATTAAATATATTTTTGTTTATTACTGGCTTTTTTATATTTTTACATGAATAAGCAAAACATAACTCTAGCATCATTAAACATAAGAAGGCTGTTGTTCCTGCTACTTCTGGAGTCGATACATGAAGATTTAAGAAATAGACAAATAGAATGGCTATGCTTTTTAAGCAAGAAGAAACCAGTATTTTGCTGATTAAGAATGGGGTAAAAAAGGAACTGTCTTTTTTTCTAACGCGCCTATTCATGATATCACTATCAGCACTTTCAAAAGCTAGGGCGATTGCTGGTATTGAGTCTGTAATTAAGTTAATAAATAATAATTGGATAGGGACAAATATCGTGTAACCAAATAAGAGACCTACAAATACCGTTATTACTTCTGTAATATTTCCAATTAATAAATAAGTAATGACATTTCTAATATTATCGAATATTCTTCTTCCTTCTTTAATCGCGGATACAATGGTAGAAAAACTATCATCTACGAGTATGATGTCGGCTACACTTTTACTTACTTCTGTTCCCGTAATTCCCATGCCGATTCCAATATCACTTGTTTTAATCGCTGGAGCATCATTCACTCCATCCCCAGTCATAGCTACTACCCGTCCTTTTTTCTTCCAAGATTTCACAATTGAAAGCTTATTCATAGGACTTACCCGAGCATAAACATTGTATTTTTCAATATTTTGAAACAATTCTTCTTCACTTAGTTTATCTAGTTCACTACCAGTGATTGCTTCTTCCGGACTTGCAATGATGCCTATATCTTTGGCTATAGCAATTGCGGTATTTAAGGAATCCCCCGTAATCATGATTGGTCTAATGTGAGCTTGTTTACAAGTTTCAATCGCTTCCTTTACATCTTTTCTTGGAGGATCGATTACTCCAATTAAACCTTGAAAAATTAAATCTTTTTCTTCTAGAATATCATCGGTTAATTCTTTGTAAGCAAAAGCAAGTAGTCTTAAAGCGCGGTCAGATTTATCTTGTTCGATTCTCTTTAGTTTTTCACGTTCTTTTTTAGTTAGCACAGTTATTTTATTGTTCTTTTCTATTTTGGTCGAACAAGCAATAATCGAATCAAAGCTTCCTTTAGTAAACAAATACTTTTTACCATTTATTTCACTTACTACTGACATCATTTTTCGTTCCGAATCAAAAGGAATTTCCATAACTCGCGGATATTTTTCTTTAATATCAAAAGGATTTACTTTTTTTTCTAAATAATTTATGATGGCTAACTCCGTTGCTTCCCCTATTAAGCCTTGTTCGTTTTCCTCGACATCATTATTTAAAGCCATATTATATAAAAAGATTGATTCTTCTAACAGGTATTCACTGGTAAAAGTCTCATCATTATAATATATTTCTTTTAAAGTCATTTTGTTTTCCGTGATGGTACCCGTTTTATCCGTACAAATAATTTCGGTACTTCCTAAAGTTTCTACACTAGACATTTTTCTGACAATTGCTTTTTTCTTGGCTAGAGTGCTCATGCCTAAAGATAAGATAACCGTTATCACAGCAGGAAGTCCTTCTGGTATAGCAGCGACCGCTAGAGATATTGCAAGTAGTAATGCTTCTGTTACTTTCATATCCTTAATGATGCTTACAATAAACATCACTAATATTACAATCGATATAATGATGGTTAATACTTTACTAATTCCATTTATTTTCTTTTGAAGTGGTGTTAATTCTGTTTTTTCTTTATCTAGACTTCCGGCTATTAAACCGATTTCGGTATTCATACCCGTTTTGGTTACGATGCATAATCCTTTTCCATACACTACATTCGTGCCTGCAAAAACCATATTTGTTTGGTCGTTTAAAGATACTGCCCGTTTAATTTCTTTCGTATCTTTACTAACTGATACGGATTCTCCAGTAAGACTTGATTCATCGACTTTTAAAGAATTGGATTCAATTACTCTGGCATCTGCAGAAACTTTATCACCAGCTTCTAATAAGACAATATCCCCAACAACAAGTTCTTCACTATTTAAATATTTTACTTTCCCATTTCTTTTTACTTTTACTTTGGTTGTTTGCATTTTCTTTAAGGATTCAATTGCTTTATCCGCTTTTTCTTCTTCTAAATAACCTAATATAGCATTGATGAAAACAATTAAAATAATTATAATACTATCTAAATATGATTCTTTATTGATATAGGATATAATAAAAGATACGATCGCGGCAATAAACAAAACAATAATCATTAAATCTTTAAATTGACTTAAAAATTTTACGAACTTGGATTCTTTTTTTGCTTCTTTTAATTTATTTAAGCCATCATGAGCTAGCCTATTTTTCGCTTCTTCTTCGCTTAATCCATTTGTACTTGTCTTTAACTCTTTTAATACTTCTTCAATATTCGAATTGTAAAATTTCAATGTATCACCCTTAATATAAATTATTTAATCCTTTTTCTTTGCGCTTAGTTGTTCCGCCTTCAATATCATAACAATCATTGATAATAAAGAATGCATTTTCATCGAGTTCTAAAATAATTTCTTTAAACATGTAGTAATCTCGATTGGGAACAATGCATAAAAGTAAATCTTGCTTTTTACTTGTATATCCACCTTCAGCTTTAATTCTTGTAACACCTAGTTTTAATTCATTAATAATCACATTTTCAATCTCATCAATTTTACTCGTATTAATAATAAACATTTTACTTTCGGATATACCAATGACGATTTTATCTACAATCACACTTGATACATAAAGAATAATAATACCATAAACTACTTTTGGAATACCAAAGACAATACCGCCAAAAATGATGATAAAGATATTGGTTAAAATCGATGCTTGTCCTTCTGGCATGTGTAAGTATTTGCAGACAATTTGCATAATAATATCACTACCACCCGTGGTGTATTCTAGTTTATAGACAATACCATAGGCAACACCATATAAAATACTTGTGAAAGCAACAGTTGTAATCATGTCTTCAAAAACAAATTTGGTCGCAAGCATTTCTCCTAGGGGTGCTGTTAAAGTAATCATGATGGGATACAAAATACTTCCAAATATGCTTTTCATGGTTTTATCTTTTCCTAGAAAAATAAAACTAATAATAATTAAGAGTATTGCTGTTACATAAATAAATACTTGGTCATTCCATCCAAACAAATCATTAAAAATAATCGCTAAACTCGTTGTTCCACCGACGATTAAGTCGTTTGGTTTTAAAAATACATTGTAATTTAAGCCAAGAAGAAACGTTCCTAAAATCATTAAAACTAATCTAGGAATGCGATTTTTGTCTAATACTTTTTTTAATATTTTTGGTATATCCATATTATCCTTACCTTTCTATTAAAATCATATATTTTATTTGTTAAAAAGTCAAGAAAAACATATTACCAATAGCGGCCAAACAAATAAATATCTATCTCTAATTCTTTTTTTATTATACCACATTTTTCTTCTTCTAATGCACAACCAGTACAACTTGATGTAACACATGTATTTTTCTCAGTATAAATAAAATCAACAATTAAAAATACGACAATAATAATTAATAATCCAATAAATATGTCTTTCATATTATCCCTCTATTAAAATAATAGCGTTCATAAAAACAAAAGTCAACATAAAAAAATCACCTTTACATATAATAGATTGAGGTGATAAGATGAACGGGAATTTTTTTGGGAACCCTACTTTTCCAACAAATAATACTAATAATACAACCAATATGACTAGTCCTCCTGGTAATTATAGTTATATGGAAAGTCTGCCAATAGAACAAAGTTACATTGAAAATATTTTAAGACTCAATAAAGGAAAAAAAGTAAAAGCTTATTTTACTTATCCTGATGCAAATGAGTGGCGGGATAAAGTTTATGATGGCATCATTGAAGAAGCAGGCCGTGATCACTTGATTATGAGTGATCCTAAAACGGGAGACTGGTATTTACTTCGAATGATTTACTTAGACTATGTCACTTTTGAAGAAAGAATTAATTATAGTCATGATTATTCAGAAAAAACGTTCTAGATTGAACGCTTTTTTGTTTAGAAATAACGAGGGAAAAGTTTTTTCTCTTCACCCAATATGCTAGATCTACCATGGCCGGGATATATTTTAATATCATCAGGGTAATGGCTGATTTTCTCTAGACTACTTATCATATCCGGAATACTTGATGTTTCTAAATCATATCTTCCAATTGTGTGATAGAATAAAAAGTCCCCGGTAAACATTACATGTTCATCTTTAAAATAAAATGTTAGAGAATCACTCGCATGTCCAGGAGTAGGAATGTTTTCATATTGAAAAGAATTTCTTAAGAATGTATTGTGTTTCACATGATAAAACCGTTCCAATTCTTCAAGCGCCAAAACATGATCCCAGTGATGGTGGGTAACAAGTATTTCTTCTACTTGATAACCTTCACATGATGATTTTATTCTTTCAGCTTCATCACCAGGATCAATAATAATACACTTACCATTCTTTTTTACTATATAACAATTCGTATGAATTCGTCCTACTACTAAAGCTTCTAT
>CALVHK010000074.1 GCA_944327405.1 uncultured Bacilli bacterium
CGACCATAATATGTGGTTAGTTCTTGTAAGAGAGCAAATTTTAAATCATTTTCTTCCGTTTTTAATTTGTTTTTTTCTAGTTTGGTGTTTTCTTTTTGCTGTTTTAAGTCTATTAAGTAATTGGTTAGTTCTTGGATGTTAACTAGATATATTCTTTTTTCTGTTTCTTCTTCTTTTTTATTATTTTCTGCTTCTAAAACACTTTCCATGTTTAGCATATTATCTAGGGTTAAATTTTGATCTTTATATTTGTATATGATTTTCGGATTTTTGGTATCATAGGAATATAGTTTTAAAGTTATTTGGTATTTTTGATGATTCTCTTTATACCAATAATATTCCTTTAAAAAGTTAGATAAATCATTCTCATTGTGAAATAAGAAGATACGGGTTAAATAACCAAATAAAGAGTCTTTTATATCGATGCATAAACCTAAATCGCTTTTGTTTTCATAGACTGTTGGTTCATATTTTTGTGAGTATATGTTATAGGAATGTAATATCTCTAGGATTTTACTTTTTGCTAGCATACTAATCCTCCTTATTCTATTTAATTATACCATACTCGTTAGTTAGTTTCAATTTTCCTTGCTTAAATTTTCTAAACATTATATAATATTACTAGAGGTGGCGTATGAAAGCAGAAATTGTTAAACCAAAAAAAGAAGAGAAAGAAACAAAAAGTGTTAAAGAAGCAGGTAATATTATTACACCAATTATTTACTTAGTATTGGGACTACTTCTTATCTTTAAGAATGAGAAAGTTATGGAGTTTTTCTTTTATGTTGTTGGTATTATTATTATTATTTATGGAATTAAATCGTTTGTTGTTTACTATCAAAATAAAGAATTAGTTCGATATAAAAATATTAACTTGTCAATTGCTATTGTTTCCGTGATTATTGGTGTATTACTCATTTTACTTAGTGGGGCTTTACAGGCATTTGTACAATACACGATTGGTTTTATCTTTATCTTTATTGGAATTAGTAGATTACTTGTTTCAATAAGTTTTAATAATTATAAGAGTTTATCTACATTAATTAATATTGTCTTAATTATATTTGGTGTTTGTAGTATGTTTTCTAATTTAATTTTGATTGGTTTAGGTATTATTCTTGTGATTAATTCGATCTTGTTATTTATTGAGTATTTTCGGTAAGATAAAAGAGAAGTGAGATTTTAGTAAAATCTCGCTTCTCTTTTTAAGTCTCGTTCTTTAATAGAGGCACGTTTATCATAAAGTTTTTTACCTTTACACAAACCTATTAGTACTTTCACATGATTTTTTTTGAAGTATAATTTTAGTGGTATTAAAGTAAGTCCTTCCATGCTTACTTTTTCTTTTAACTTTTTGATTTCACTCTTATGTAGTAGTAGTTTTCTTGTTCTTCGTTCATCATGATTGAATATGTTTCCTTCTTCGTATTTTGCTATATACATGTTTATAATAAAGGCTTCATTATTTTTTATCGTAATAAAAGAATCTTTTAAGTCGACACTGCCTTTGCGAACGGATTTGATTTCAGTTCCTACTAGAGATATACCAGCTTCTAGTTCTTCTAGTATCGTGTAATCGAAGTAGGCTTTTTTATTTTTGATTTCTGTCATGATTATCACCTACAATATCAAAGTCTATTTGGGCTGTTTCTTTGGAAGCAGCGGCAACACGTACTTTTATTTTATCACCAATTCTGTATGTTTTTTTGGTGCTTTTGCCAATGAGCGATAAAAGAACTGGCACATATTCATAGTAATCACCTGGAATGTTGCTGATATGGATTAAACCTTCAACTAGGTTTGGCAGTTCTACAAATAGGCCAAAGTTGGTTACACTGCTGATTATTCCATCATATTCTTCACCAATATGGCTTTCCATGTATTCAGCCATCTTCATGTCGTTTACATCTCTTTCGGCTTGAGTGGCAGCGAGTTCTCGTTCACTAGAATGTTCGGCTATTTCGACTAAAGAATTTTCTAAGTAACTAATTGTTGACATACTAAAGTCCTTTTCAATTAAGTATTTTTTTAATAATCTGTGGACGGTTAAGTCAGGAAATCTTCTAATCGGGGATGTAAAGTGCGTATAGTTTTTACTAGAAAGGCCAAAGTGGCCTATATTTGTTTTGGAATATTCGGCTTTTTTCATACTTCTTAAAAGAAGGGTAGATAATATGACAAACTCTGGTTTATCTTTTAGTTCATTTAGTAAGCTTTGCATGGTTTTAGGAGTTATTTCTTTGATGTTTGTATGAATTTGGTAGCCTAAAGCTTTTACTAAGTTTAGGAAGTCTGTTACTTTGTCTTGGTTTGGTAAGTCATGGACACGATAGATAAAAGGAAGTTCCATGTTACTTATGTGAGTTGCTACGGTTTCATTAGCAGCGATCATAAAGTCTTCAATTAATAATTCACCAGAACGTTGGACTCTTTTTTTGATATCGATTGCTTTCCCTTCTTCATCTTGAATGATTTTGGCTTCCGGTATATCAAATTCGATGTAACCGCGAGCTACTTTTTTCTTGCGAAGAATAAGTGATAGTTCATGCATATTTCGTAAGGTATCCGCAAACTCTTTGTATCCTTCGGGAATGTGATTATTTTCTAGAATTTCGTTTACGGCATCATAAGTCATTTTCTTTCTTGATTTGATGAAACTTGGAAAAATATCATAACTTACGACATCACCATTTTTGTTGATATCCATTACACAACTCATTGAAAGACGGACTACTCCTTCATTTAGACTACATATTCCGTTGGATAGTTTATGAGGAATCATCGGAATTACGGTATCTGCCAGATAAGATGATGTTCCTCTTGCGTAAGCATCATCACCAAGAGATGTATTTTCTTTGACATAGTGAGATACATCTGCAATATGGACTCCTAATGTGTATATTCCATCTTTGATTGTCAAACTGATAGCATCGTCAATATCTTTGGTATCAGCGCCATCAATGGTGAATATTAATTCACTAGTTAAATCTTTTCTTCCTTCTAATTCTTTATCACTTACTTCTTCGGGAATTTTATCTAATTCCTTGATTGTCTCTGGACTAAACTCTTCAAATATGTCATATTTGTAGGCAATGCTTAATATGTCTATTCCGGCATCGTCTTTATGGCCGAGTATTTTTATGGTGTCTGCCATGTAGGTGCGGTTATCTATTTTTTTGGTGAGTCTTGCTAGGACTTTGTGACCTTCCACACAATTTTTGCTTGTTTCAGGTGTTAAGTGAATTGTTAGACTTAGTTTATCATCGTCTGGTTCTAGTATTTTTTTCTTGCCAATGATTTTCACTTCACCAACAATGTTTTTTAAGTCTCTTTTTACGATTTTTAGTACTTTGCCAGCAGGTTCTAATCCTTTTTGGGTGATTTCTACTAGAACAGTGTCATCATTAATCGCGCCATTCATATCATCCTTGGATATGTATATATCATCTTCTTTATCTAATATTAAGAAGCCAAATCCTTTTTTATTTACGGATAGTCTTCCTATTTTTAGGCCGGGACAGTTTTTCATTAATAGGTACTTATCTTTTTTGGTTTTAAATACTAAATAATCCTGCACTAGCTCTTCCATGTTTTTTTGCAATTCTTGGTATTCTTCTACGGTTTTTAAACCTAATAAATCATTAATTTCTATTAATGTTTTGGCCTCATGAATGTCTTTTAAACTTTCTAATATTTTTTCCTTCATTATATCTTCCTTTCTCTTAACATTGGTTTTTGTTTTTCTTTTGTTCTTAGCCAGTCAAGGTAGTAATCGAAGTAACAATTTCCACATACAGATTCATAAGTTATACTCTTTTCTCCATCAATTGCTACTTGTTCTCCTTCGAATGTTGGCATTCCATTTATGAGCCTTATGTTTTGTGTGGCTTTATTTTTGCATTTGCATAAAGTTTTAATTTCCCTGATGCCATCAGCGATAGCAAGTAATCTTGCAGATCCAGGAAAAGGGGTCATGGTAAAATCGGAGCGGAGGCCAAAACAAAGTACGGCAATATTCATTTTCTTGGCAATATAATAAAGCTCGTTGACTTGATTTTCAGCGAGAAATTGAGATTCATCAATGATGATAGCATCTATTTTTTCATGGGTCTTTAATTTTTCCTTTATGATCTCTATGGGAGAATCAGTGGCAGCTAGCTTTTTATCTACTGTTCTTTCAATTCCTATTCTACTTACTATTTTATCGTCACCTTTTGTGTCTATTGAAGGCTTCCATACTAGTACTGTTCCGTTTAGCTCTTCATAATTGTGTGCTACTTGCATTGCCATAGTAGACTTACCAGCATTCATTGCACTGTAAAAAAATGTTAGTTTTGCCATAAGTACCTCCTTAATTTATGGTATATTTTTGTTCGTTATTTTTATAATAAATGTTTATAACTTTGGAGTTATCCACATCACTCTCATTTAGTAAGCCAGAGTTAATTAATGTATTTACAGAAATGGTGCATCCATTTTGCTTACATGATTCTTTTAAATTTTCATTTTCACTTAAATCTAGGTAAACACTTGCCGCGGTAACAATAATATTTTCTCTGGATTCTTCTGTCATTTTTTGCTTAGATTCAAAAATATTCATGACATTAATGGTTAGTACGGTTGCAATAACAGTCATGATTGCAATGGTTGCTAGAAGTTCGATTAATGTGAATCCTTTCTTATTCATTTATTATCACCATCTTAATTATAAACCATTTAGATAAAAATAAAAAGAAGATAAGTAAAGTTTTGTAAAGAAATGGAGGATAAATTGTAGTAAAAATAAATATATGTCGGAATTTGTCGAACGGTTTTTCTTGCTTTTTTAGTTGCTTTTCTTCATAATATTAACTCGAGCATTAGGACTGGTGTCTACCAGACATATTCATCTCTATTGTATTTATCTCCTTACTCTTTGGGGTTTTGGTTGTAATCGGTAGAAAGGGATTGTGTGGTTAGTATGAGAAAGCTATTTCAAATACTTATGTCTTTGGTTAGACCAAAGAAAAAGACATCAACCATCATTATTGTTTATGGCAACTTGACGGTTAATGTCTATTTGAACA
>CALVHK010000075.1 GCA_944327405.1 uncultured Bacilli bacterium
CCCAAGTACTACCAGTAGCACTCCAAATATGCCGGGTAGGAAAAATAGTGCTATGCAATCCCGAATTAGTAGTGGGGATGCTTTAGAAAATGCAAGTGGATCAGAAAATACGCAAGCTCCTGATGAAAATAATCTAGATGAGGAAACAAATGATGGTGGAATGTCACCACCTCCATCTGATTTACCACCTGATGATCTTGAAGATAACCAAGAAGATGATAGTAAACAAAATGGTGATGGTAAGGCAGAAGGTAAGACTGATATTTTAGGTAGTATGTTTAAAAACTTTTGGGATAAACATAAATTTGCTATCATTTTAGGTGGTGGAGGAGGTATATTCTTCTTTCTTATCATTTTAGTTGTCCTTATGGGTGGCTCATTGGAAGAGGAAAATGGCGCGATGGGCTATATGGATTCGGCATGTAATTATAATGAAACAGAAGTTACGTTGATAAGCTGTGAGAGTGATGGAGAACTTTCTACTTATAGTTTGGAAGATTTTGTTATTAATATGGCTTATGCTTATACTAGAGATGGTGAGTATTCGGATGAAGCAATTAAAGCTTTAATGATTACTTTAAAAACCAATGCTTTAAGTTATGGCAATTATAATAGTAGTAGTAAAGAAGTCGATGTTAGATTATGTGATGTATTTGACGGGGAAGGCGAAGACGCAGAAAGTGAATTATGGATCTTTGAAGGTGTAGATGCAGAAGAAGCTTCTTTATCTAGTTTGTATGATGAGATTAGTAATTACATATATGTATCTTCCTCTTACACATCTACCATTTCGAATTTGTCTAGCCGTAATGTTTTAGAATTTGATTCATCTGTGTTTGCAGAATTCCAAACTTTGGCTTCTAACGGAAATACATATTCACAAATTTTAAATGCAATGTATAATACAAATGTGGATGATAGTGAAGATGAAGAAACAGAAGAATATCGTGATACTTTGTTTTTAGGAGATTCCAGAACGGCTGGTATGCAAAATGCCGGTGTCATCAATGATAATAACTCTGTTTATGGAACTGGTTATGGTTATAACTGGCTAGTGGGTAACGGTACATTCACAGGAGATACTAACTCTCCTAGTGGTGGTGTTGCTGGTATTAATGCTTTAATGAATGATAATACTAGTTATAATATTGTTATTTGGCTTGGTGTTAATGATTATGGAAATGTGAATAATTATTATAATGCTTATGTTGATTTAGCTACTAATGAGTGGAGTAATCATCATATTTATATTGTATCTGTAGGTCCTGTTGATGATGATTTATCAGAAAATGTTAAAAACTCGGATATTGAAAATTTTAATCAAACGATGCAGAATTTAATTAATGGTTCTGGACTTGATAATTTACATTACATTGATTTAGGATATACGGAGGAAGATATTAATACGTATGATAATAGTATGGGAGTTCATTATGGTCCTGAAGATTACCGTGCTATTTATGATATTATTATGAATAGTTTAAATACTACTTTGAGTTCCAGTTATCAATTATATAACTTAACTAGTTACTGTACTTATTATACTTTAACTGGTAATACAGCTTATTGGTGGCCGGTTGGTAGTGCATCTGCTACCAATGGGAATATTTATGGAGGTGCACCTGCATCTATTAATATTACTTCTTATTTTGGACCTAGAACTGATCCTATTACGCATGAGTATAGTCCCGGGCATGGAGCGATTGATATTGGAGTGTCTCGTGGTACGCCTGTTATTGCTACTAGAGATGGAACAATAAGTTATGTAAATACGGGATGTAGTGAAGGTGATTATGGTTGCGGAGGATCTTATGGTAATTATGTAACAATTCAACATGATGATGAAGTTTTATCCCTTTATGCCCATTTAAGTGAACCTCTTGTGAGTGAAGGAGAAGAAGTCGTTCAAGGACAAATTATCGGATATTCTGGTAACACTGGTCGTTCAACTGGACCTCACCTTCATTTTGAAATAAGACTTAATGGAACAAGGGTAAATCCTCTTGATTATGTTGATCCAGAAAATCCTAGACCGATTGCTTCCACTGGTATCAATATTGCTGGAGAAGAGGGCGATTATCAAAATATGCTTTGTTCTAGTTTACTTGCTAGTGGGTATTCTGAAAACGCTACAATTGGAATTATGGCCAATGTTTATCATGAAAGTGGTTTTATTCCTACAAATTTGCAAAATTCTTACAATAATTCATTAGGTTATTCAGACAGTGAATATACGCTTGCGGTAGATAATGGGACTTATACTAATTTTGTATATGATAGGGCTGGCTATGGATTAGTACAATGGACGAGTAGCGGGCGTAAGGAGAGACTTTATAATTATGCACAAGAGAGAAATATGTCTATCGGAAGTTTTGAAATGCAGTTTAATTTTATGCTTTATGAGTTAGAAAATTATTATGCTAATACATATAAATATTTGAATGGAAATCATAGTGCAGTAGAAATTGGGGCATATTGGTGCGATCATTTTGAAAGTCCTAGTGGTAGTGAACCTTGTAGTGTTTATGGTAATTGCCCATCTAGTCACTGTGTTAGTAGAACTGAAGGGGATATAGAAGCTTTAGACCTTACTACATACGTTCAAAACGGTTGTAGTTATTAGGAGGATATATGAATAAAGAGAAAAAGAAAGTATTAATTATTGTAGGAGTTATCATTGCTATCATTGCTCTTTTAGCATATCTATTGAGTGTGATGATAGGTGATGAAGTGGAGGTACCTAGTGAGCCAGTCAATCCAGTTGATCCTTCCGAGCCAACTGATGTGCTAAATACAGAAATTGCTAAACTTGATGATGCTTCTACATTCTTTACTATTCAAAATATAATGAATGACTATTATAATCTTATTTTTACAGAGAATACTAGTAGTTTATTACAAGTGTTAGATCCGGAATATATTCAGGAATATCATATTACTGCTAATAATGTTTATTCCATTATTCGAAATGATTATAATACAACGTCTTATGTTGCTACGGATATTTATTATAATCCCGATAGCTCAGTTACTTATTATTTTGTGAGTGGGTATCTTACGGATATACCATTGATAGGTGAGGATTATAATTATTATAGTTCCATAAGTTATTTAATTATTGTAGATGAAAGTACAAGCCGTTATGTTTTAAGGCCAATTAATACTTCGAATATACAGGACTATGCCGAAAACTATGATATAGTTAGTAGAGAGTTGATTACAGGTTCTTCCTTCCGGGTTACGGAAATTAGTGAAGAAAGTAAACTTACAACTTATTTAAGTGAGTTTATGAATTTGCTTGTTTATTTTCCAAATGAAGCTTATCAATTATTAACTCAAGAAAAGCAACAAGAGTACGGAAGCGTTGATGGTTTTATAGAACAGATTGTGAATATTTATGAAGATTCATCTACGAGAATATTCAGCTTTGGATCGCGAGTAGAAAATGATATTCAGGTATACGAAATCATTGATGATAATCAGAATAGAATTACTTTATATGAATATGGAATTAATGATTTTCGCATAACCTATTAAAATGATCGAGTTTTTACTTGTATTCGTTTCCTTTTTTTGTTATACTTAATATACAAAAAGGGCGAGTCTATGAATCAATATTTTACAAATAACGAAAATTTAAAAAGCAGGGAAAGAGTCATAAAATATAACTATGGCTCTAACTCTTTTTCTTTTGTAAGTGATAATGGAGTGTTTTCAAAAAACAGACTCGATTTCGGTAGTATTACATTAATTGAGACGTATTTAAAAAATAAAAAGAACATTCAAAGTTTTTTAGATGTTGGATGCGGGTATGGTTTCTTATCTATTGTGCTAGCTCATGAGTTGAAGATCAGTGGTGTTGGTGTAGACGTCAATAGGCGAGCACTTAATCTAGCACAAAAAAATGCCAAGTTAAATCAAGTTAGTGTTTCTTTTATAGAGAGTAACATATATGAAGGGGTTCAAGGAACATTCGATTTAATTATTACCAATCCTCCTATTCGAGCAGGTAAAGAAGTCGTCTTAAATATTTTAATGAAGGCGAAAGATTATTTGAATTTGGATGGAGAATTATGGATGGTAATTCGAAAGGATCAAGGGGCAAAAAGTATTATAAAAGTTCTAAATAATGCCTATAAGGTGGAAATTAAAGAAAAAAATAAAGGTTTTTATGTAATTGTTGCAAAAAACTAGTTGACATTAAAGAAAAATGTTGCTAAAATTTTAAATTGGTGACGTATTTGTTTTTTTCTTTAAAAGAGCACTAAAAAATTAGATATTGGGGTGAAGCGCGTGGCTTATAAAGTTGAAAAATTTGGAGATCACAGAGAAAGAAGAAGTTTTTCTGTTTCTCGTAACACTATGGAATTACAAGATTTACTTGAAATTCAAAAGAAATCCTATCAAGAGTTTTTAGAGGTAGGTATTAAAGAAGTATTCGAGGATTTATTTCCAGTGGAATCTTTTACCGGAAATATTTCGGTAGAATTTGGTGATTATTCTTTTGATACACCTAGATATTCTATTAAAGAAGCAAAAGAAAGAATGGTTAACTATGCTGCACCATTAAAGGTTCAAGCAAGAGTGTTTATCCATGAGACAGGAGAGGTAAAAGAACAAGAAATCTTCCTTGGAGATATGCCTTTAATGACTGATGCAGGAACATTTATTATTAATGGAGCAGAAAGAGTAATTGTTTCGCAATTAGTACGTAGTCCATCTATTTATTTTAAAAGAGAAATTGATAAAAATGGACGAAGAATTATTAGTGGAGAGGTAATCCCTAATAAAGGTACCTGGCTAGAATACGAACTTGATGCTCGTAATATTATGTATGTTCGTATTGATCGTACCAGAAAAGTGCCTATTACTACTTTCCTTAGAGCTTTAGGCTTGTCTAGTGATGAAGATATTTATGAAGTATTTGGGGAGAATGATTATTTAACCAATACTATTGAAAAAGATAGTACGAGAAATACAGATGAAGCTTTAATTGAGATTTATGAGAAATTAAGACCAGGAGAACCTGCGACACTTGATAGTAGTAAAAATCAACT
>CALVHK010000076.1 GCA_944327405.1 uncultured Bacilli bacterium
CAAAATTAGTCACTTTATAGTGGCTTTTTTCTTTGGTTTAAGATATAATTTTAGTGAGGTGGATTATGAGTAAAAGAAATGTTTTTTGGGGAGTAGTCCTCATTGTTATTGGTGTGTTATATTTAGGAAGGAATATGGATTGGTGGGATTTTTCGATTTTCTTTTCTGGTTGGTGGACTTTGTTTTTGATTGTTCCATCTTTAATCTCGCTAGTTCGAAGAGAAAGTATTGGCACATCCTTTTTGATTCTTGTTTTAGGAGTGCTTATGTTACTTGCTAGTCAGGATGTGATTTTGTGGACTACAATTTGGAAAGTTTTTATACCCGTTATTATCATTGTTGTTGGCTTGTCGGTTATTTTTAGTAATCGAAAGATAAGAAAACCGAAAGCGAATGCGAAATCCTATGTTGCTGTGTTTTCAGGAATAGAAGAGACGATTGATGAAATTAAAAGTGATTTTCAGGTTACTTCCATATTTGGTTCGGTAGAGCTTGATCTAAGGGATGTTAAATTAAAAAATGATTTGGTGATTGATTGTTTTACTTTATTTGGAGGTATCGATATTCGTTTACCGAAAGATGTCAAGGTAGAAGTTAGTGGTTTACCTATTTTTGGAGGATTGGATAGTAAATATAAAAGTAGTGAATCTAGTAAATATACGATTTATGTTAATCATACAACGATTTTTGGAGGAATTGATTTATTGTGATATAATCAAAAGCATTTTTCGGTAGTAATGTTTTTGTGAATATGTTAATTTTGCTGAGATAGTTAATTGTTCATGAAATACCAGAGGCTGTTTTCTTTTTAGAATAAAGATAAAATGTTAAAGGAGTAGAATAAGTAGAAAATGAAAAAATTAAAGTGTGAAATGTGTGGGAGTACAGATTTTATAAAGGAAAAAGGAGTTTTTGCTTGTCAAAATTGTGGTATAAAATATTCTGTGGGAGATGCTAAAAAAATGGTGACTGAAGTTGCTAGTGAAGATAAGGTTAGAGTTGAAATTGCTCAAGAGAATAATGTTGCTAATTATTTGGCTATGGCTCAATCAGCTTATCATTCACAAAACTATAAGGAAGCAGAAAGTTATTGTAATAAAATTCTTGAAATTGACTTACAAAATTATGAAGCTTGGTTTTTAAAGGGAAAGTCTGCTGGCTGGCAATCTACGAAATATAAAAAAAGATTGAATGAAACTGTTAGTTGTTTTGAAAAAGCTATTAAATATAGTCCTGAATCAGTTAAAAAGAATATTGCTAACGATTCTTTAACAGAAATTATGGAAATTGCCAAAGCTTTAGTTAGTCTTTGTTGTCGTGATTATGAAAATTTACCAGATGAAAATCATAAAAAATCTATTATGTCTGCTTTTGACCATATTTTTAATAATATTCATAATATTATAGATATTTGTGCTGCTGAACATATAGATATTAGTAAAGAAGCTTGTAATCAACAAGAATTTGCTATGGTTCAAGAAATTTATTTTTCAACTTTGATAGGTTGGAATAAAATATTACATGATTTTAGTGGAAAAAATAAGTATCCTGATCGATTTGATTATGAAGGTTATAAAGAAAATGCAGTCACTTGTATTGAGCTTTTAGATTACATTGAAGCATTTATAGATTCTACTTTTAATAAAAATAAAAAGCATCAAGATAGTTTGGAAAGAAAGATTGTTTTTGAAACAAATGAAAATAATTCTTTGGTAGTTTCTCAGGTTCTTCAAGATATATTGAATATTAATCATGAAAAAGCAAAAGAGATAGTAGATGCTGGAGTGATAGAAGATGTTAATTTTGATGATATTAGAAAAATTAAAAATTGTTTGGAATTTCTAGATTCTAGATTTCAAATTTTTGCTATTAATAAAGATGGGATGGAAATAGAAGAAGATTTTAGTTTTGATTTTCCCTTGGAAATAAAAACATTTCTCCTTAAATTGCGTGATAAACAAGTAGCAGTTTGTTGGCATTATATGAATGCTGCTAGCTATAAAATGGAATATACTCAATATGGAAACTATTTTGCTATTGATTGTGCTTTACCTGCTCATTCTCAAGAACAAGTCGCCAAATATATTTTCGAGACTCATCTACGGTTTTTAGAGTTAAGTTCAGATTTTAAAGATTCTCTTCGAGAATTATATCCAAATGATGAAATTCCTGGCGTAAAGTTTGCTAGTAATACGGATAATAATGATATTAATAATACTAGTTCTAGTAATACTGATGATAATAATGCTAGTTTTAGTAATATTAGTTTAAGTATTGTTGTTGGCATTATTGTTGCTATCATCTTAATTATTGTGCAACATATAAATTAATGCTCCTAGTTAAGGGTATCTTTTTAATGTGTGCCATGCATGGCATATAACTAGAGGGTGACGTGTAGGTAAGAAGCACAACGAATTTTTGGAGGATTAGATAGTAAATTTAAAAGTAGTGAATCTAGTAAATATACGATTTATGTTAATCATACAACGATTTTTGGAGGAATTGATCTATTGTGAGTTTTGATGTTAAAAAGGTTAAAATTGTGGTGATGGTTCCTCATGATTATTTAGAAGTGGTTCGCGGGGCAATGTTTTCTCATGGGGCTGGCATCATTGGAAATTATACGCATTGTTCGACATCCATGAGGGGAATCGGAACATTTATGCCTAATAAACATGCTCATCCTTTTGTGGGAGAGCAAAACAAGATGGAATACGTAGATGAAGATAGACTTGAGGCTATGTGTGATGTTTCTAAAGTTAAAGAAGTATTAAAGGCTGTAAGAGAAGTGCATCCCTATGAAGAAGCTGGTATTGACATTATTCCTTTGTTGGAAGAAGATTTTTTTCAATAAACTTGTATAAAAATTAGTTCGTATATATTGACTAATTAAGAAAAATTTGTCATAATATTGGTAAGGAGGAGTAAAGAAGTGAATAACAATGGAAATTCTAATGCTAATGGTTTAGCTGTAGCAGGACTAGTATTAGGTATTGTATCTTTGGTTTTCGCATTTCTTTATACTTGGATAGGTTTAATTGCTGGTATCGTTGGAATTATCTTATCAGTAAAGGGTAGAGTGAGTGTAGAAAAAAGAGGTATGGCTACTGCAGGACTTGTTTGTTCTATTATTGGTACTGCTTTAAGTGGCATTTTTATTGCTTGTGCTTTATGTGTGGTTGGTACAGCGATTGATGCTATTAATGATATCAATAGTTGGTATTAAAAAGAAGCATTTTATATGCTTTTTTTGGTTAGAGGTGAAATTATGTATCCTTATATTACTATTTTTAATAAAGAAATTACTACTTATACTCTTATGACTTTAATTGGAGTTTTAGTTGTGGGATTCTTGTGTGTTCGAAGATGTAAGAAGTATTCTTTTGATGATAATAAAATGATCGTTCTTCTTTTATTTGGAGCATTAGGGGCATTTATTGGTGGCCATTTGTTGTATGGACTCGTTAATCTTCCTTTAATTATTCAGGTATTTTTACATATCGATGAAATAGAATCTTATCAGACGATTATAGAGATTATTCAAGTTATTTTTGGAGGATCTGTTTTTTATGGAGGATTGTATGGGGGAATACTAGCAAGTTATTTGTATGCTAGAAAAGCAAAGTTGGATGTAAAGATGGCTAGCTATATTGCAACACCATTTATTCCTTTGTTTCATTTTTTTGGAAGAATTGGCTGTTTCTTGTATGGCTGTTGTTTTGGAGTCGAAAGTAAGTGGGGAATACTATATCACAATCATTTATTTGATCTTGAACCAGTCAGAAGATTTCCTGTGCAACTACTTGAAGCTGGATTTAATTTAGTCATCTTCTTTTTGCTTCTTTGGTTAGAGAAAAAGGGAAAGTTTAAAAATAGCATTTTAGTTCTTTATCTGTTTGTTTATACTTTAGGAAGATTTTTCTTAGAGTTTTTAAGAGGAGATACTTACCGGGGAATTTATTTTGGACTTTCCACCTCTCAGTGGATTAGTATTGTTACGATTCTTGGTTGTGTTATTTATTATTTCATCAAAAGAAAAAAGCGGGTTTAACTCGCTTTTTATCTGTTATAGAATTCAACGATAAGTGATTCGTTAATTTCAGAATTAAGTTCACTTCTTTCTGGGTATCTTACATAAGTACCTGTCATTTTGTTGTTATCAAATTCAACGAATGCAGGGCGAGTAACTTTAGCTTCTAAGCTTGCACGAATTGCAGGATGATCTAAAGAAGTTTCTTTTACTGCAATTACATCGCCTGGTTTACAAGAGTAAGATGGAATATCAACTTTAACACCGTTAACTGTGATATGTCCGTGATTTACTACTTGTCTTGCAGCACGTCTAGTATTTGCTAAGCCCATACGGTAAACAATATTGTCAAGTCTTGATTCCAAAAGTCTTAACATGTTTTCACCAGTAACGCCTTTCATTTTAGAAGCACGTTCAAATAATCTGTGGAACCCTTTTTCATTTAAGCCATACATAGTTCTTACTTTTTGTTTTTCTTGTAATTGAACGCCGTATTCACTTAATTTCTTTCTTCTGTCATTTCCATGAGCTCCAGGTGCGTATGGACGACGAGCTAACTCTTTACCATTTTCTAATGTAGAAAAGTTTAATCTTCTTGATTTTTTATAAGCTGGTCCAGTATATCTTGCCATAATAATCTCCTTTCTATTAATCTAAATACAAAGGATGCCTATTACTCATTATAGGGAGTTTACATTCATAATTTCGCTAGGGCAGTCCTAGTTACTTTTATACTTTCGCCATAAACACATTATAAGAATAATAAAGCACTGCCATGTACTTGCACTAATAATTATACACAAAAATTTAGATATGTCAAATAAATCTATGGGAATATATGATTATTTATGAATAAATTAGGATAATAAAGAAAAACATTGGCTAAAAAACCTATGTCATGATATAATTTTTAAGAGGTATTGATTATGGATTATAAGATA
>CALVHK010000077.1 GCA_944327405.1 uncultured Bacilli bacterium
CGCTCCGATAATTGTAAAAATTAATGCTATTTTTTGTAATGTTTCCATTTAATCACACCCTTTGCTATTATTATGAAAGATATTTTTTAAAATATACATAAAAGTGAGTAGCTTTGTTGATAACTAAAGAATTACTAACACACTCTTTTCTAATTTTAATTCATAATTTTATTCAATAACAATATAGTTTAATTAGAGAAGGGTGTGTTATATGAAAAAATTAGCAGTTCTTGCTATAGCGTTAATGTTATTTATTACTGGGTGTGGTTCAAAGTCAGATGAGGATCTAATCGGAAAATTTGAAAAAAATGTGGAAAACTCTAAATCATACACATTAAAAGGAAACATGGAAATACTAAGTAATGAAGAAACATTTACTTATAGCATAGAAGCAAATTATTTAGAAGGTGATTATTATAAGGTAACACTTGTCAACCAAACTAACAATCACGAGCAAATCATTTTAAAAAATAGTGATGGAGTATATGTAGTAACACCAACACTAAACAAGAGTTTCAAATTCCAAAGTCAGTGGCCGTCAAACAGTAGTCAGTCCTACATTTTATCTTCCCTATTAAATGATATTAAGAATGATGAAAATGTAAGTATTGAAGAAGCTGATAAAAATTACGTCGTAAAAACAACTGTAAATTATCCAAACAATTCGAGTTTAACTTATCAAAAGATCTATTTTGATAAAGATATGAATCTAGAGAAAGTAGAAGTATATGACAGTGAAGATATTGTAAATATCAAGGTGGTATTTTCTTCAGTCGATCTAAAATCAGGTCTGAGCGTAGACGACTTCTTATTAGAGGATCTAATTGACATGAATGCCGAAAACGAAGAAGAAAATAAGACAGATGAATCAAATACAGAAAGTGAAACTAACACAGAAACAAATACCGATAATACAAATGCCAACAATTCCCCTCAAGAATCAGAGAACAATGAATGTACCAATGAAGAATGTGATACCAAATCAAGTAACATATTAGATAGTATTATTTATCCATTATATATTCCAAGTGAAACATATTTATCTAATAGTGAAGAAATTGATACGGATGAAGGAAATAGAATGATTCTCACATTTGCCGGTGATAAGAACTTTGTCTTAATTGAAGAAGTAGCAAGTGTAGCCAGTGAATTTGAAATTATCCCTGTATATGGTGATCCGATCATGCTTAGTGACACAATCGCTGCTAAAAGTGCCAATTCAATGTATTGGACTAGCGATAATGTATCTTATTATTTAACAAGTACTGACTTATCTACCGAAGAAATGGTAACAATCGCTGAATCTTTAGGAAACACCAAAGTAGTATCAGGAAGCAAATAACGCTTCCTGTTTTCTGTTATTTGACAAAAACGCTAAATAATGATAAGATAATAAGCCACGAAAGGGGAAATGAAAATTGATTATTAAAGATATGAATGTGCTAAAGCCAGGTTTGTCTGAAAAGATTTCCATGGCTAAAGAAGATTGCTTAACAAGTGCATCTATTCCATTCGTTGGTATAACCCATGAGTTAAAACAAGATAATGAGCATACAACTATCTATAGTTTACTACCAAGCTTGGAGGATGCTCAAGTCGTAGAAACAGAAGATATAAATGGTAAAAAAGCCTATCTGATAAAAGGCGCTTTCACGGCCAATATATCTAATGAATCAGTACAAATATTATTAGAGCAAATACTGATTGCCAATAATTTATTAGAAAGTGGAAAATTTGAAGAATTAAATGAGCTTAAAATTATGCCACCGGAAATGGAAATGACTTATAAAGCTTTGGATAATTTAACCAAAGGGATCTGGTTAAAGGGAAGAATAGATGATTTATATTCGAATTTTGCTCACTTAATAGCTAGACTTCGCAACATTCAAAGACAATACATCGAGCAAGAAAGTATGAAAAAAGCACCTCAAAGATAAAATAAGTTATAAAAAAGAATGTAAGAAAACAGGTTAAAACTTGCTTTCTTTTATTTTTGCTGATATAATTTATTCAGGTGATGAAAATGGCAAAAGAAAATAAAGAAAAAAAATTAAAAGAGAAAAAGGTTAAAAAAGAAAAGATAAAACAAGAAAAGTACCGCACAGAAGAACAAACAGAAATAATTCGTTTTATTTGGATTTTAGTAATAGTAATCGTTTTAATTGTAGGTGTGTATTTTGCAACCAGAATATTTGTAACGAAAGATTTACTAAATAACGAAGAAACAGATAACGAGGTTGTTGAAGGCAGTATCAACTATAACGTTACATTAATCGGAGCTATGTTAAATAAGCCTGAAGAGGAATACTATGTTATCATTTATGATACTGAAAATTTAAGAAGCGTCTATTATAGTAGTTTAGTGAATAATTATATAAGAAATGAAGAACACTTAAAAGTATATCATGCAAATTTATCAAATGAACTTAATGCTAAATTTTATGATCCAGAAAATATTACTACTCAAATAGATTCTATTGCTGATTTAAAAGTTGGCGACATAACATTAATAAGGGTTAGAAATGGTGCTTTACAAGAAATCTTGACAGATGAGGAAAGCATTACCACAGCCCTTGCCTATATAAATGAGGAAGATACTGAAAATTAGTGTCTTTTTTTCTTTATATTTTCACAAATTTATGATATGATTTTATAGTAGAAGGTGAATTTATGAATAAGAAGAATTATAAAGGATTTAGTTTAGCGTGGGTAATAGGGATAGTAATTGTAACGAGTATTATTTCAGCAATAACCTCAGGAGTCATTGTATATAATAACAATAGATTAACCTACGATTTAACGTACGGTGATATATCAAACGATCAAGATTTAAATGAATTTTTAACAGTATATGCTAGCATCCTATCAGATTATTATGAAGATGTAGACAAAGGCGCCCTATTAGATCAAGCAATTGCCGGTATGATGAATTATCTTGGGGATGATTATACAACCTATTTAGACGATGAATCAACCGCTGAATTATTCGACTCTCTATCTGGAGAATATGAAGGCATTGGGGTATCTATAAACAATAATGATAAATCTATCGTTGAAGTTTTTGACAACACACCTGCAAGCAGAGCAGGAATTAAAGTTGGCGACATTATTATTGGCTTTAATAATACGGATGTAACCAACATGACAGCTAGTGAAGTAGTAAATTTAATTAAAAATAGCACGGATATTTTTACATTAAGACTTCAAAGAGGTGAAGAAGTAATAAGTGTAAATCTAAAAAACGAAACCCTAATAACTCCAAATGTTGATTATTATATGATTGAAAATACAAATATTGGTTATTTATCAATGGAAACTTTTTCAAATACTCTTGCAACTCAAGTAAAAAATGCTTTAGAAGAATTAGAAAGTAAGGGTATGAATGCTTTAATTATAGATTTAAGGGAAAATACCGGTGGATACCTAAATGCCGCCGTTGATGTAGCAAGTATCTTTTTAGAAAAAGGGGATAGAATTTTTAGTTTAGAATATCAAAATGAAGTAACAAACTATAATGATGAAACAAGAGAACATACAGAATATGAAATTGTTGTTTTAGTAAATGAAAACACAGCATCAGCTTCAGAAGTAGTCGCTGCAGCTTTAAAAGAAAACTATGGAGCCTCTATTGTTGGTGAGACAACATTTGGTAAAGGGAAAGTACAGCAAACAATGCAATTAGATGATGGGTCAATGGTAAAATACACATCAGCCTATTGGTTAACTCCAACTGGTACTTGTATAGATGAAATTGGAATTAATCCAGACTATTATGTAACTAACGAAAATATAACAGACGAGACTGGAGCTATAATTGGAGTAAACGATTCTCAATTAGATAAAGCAATAGAAATTTTAAGCGAATAACAAACTAAGATTTGTTATTTTTTCTTTTCTTTGCTATAATAAGGTTACTAAAGAAAGCCGGGAATAAAAATGAATGAAAGGAATGAACAAATTAAAGTTGGCGATAAATTACAAATTCATTGTTATAAGCATAACGGAATGCTTCATCAACTTTGTGATGAAGGGGTAGTTCTGGCAATTGACGATGAAAAAATTGTTGTAGCCAACAATAAAGCAAAATTAACTGAAGCAGATGGAAGGAGCTATCATGCTAAAGAGCCAGCAATACTATTTTTTTATAAAAAGCATTGGTTTAATATCATAGGCCAATTAAAGAGATTTGGTCTGTTTTACTACTGCAATATTGCAACACCATATATTATTGATGGCAACATTATAAAATATATTGATTATGACTTAGATTTGCGAGTATTTCCTGATGGAGGATTTAAAGTGCTAGATTATAATGAATATAATTATCATAAAAAAGTTATGCATTATCCAAAAGAGATTCAAATGATTATAAAAAGTGAATTATCATCTTTAATAGAAATGAAGAAAAAAAATGAAGGGCCCTTTGCCAAGGGAGAGATAAAGAAGTATTATCAAATATATAAAAGTATTGTAAAATAAAATTACAAAAAATGAAAGAAATTGCAAATTTGTTAGCAATTTTTTTTAATTAGTGCATAGATTGTAGAGTAAGTAATATAAAAAAGAAAATGCTAAAAATACAGAAAAAGTGGAGAATTTAAGGCAAATTTTCAAAAAATGCAAAAAAAGTCGAAAAAATTGCAAAAAAATGTTGACATAATTCGCGGAGTTTGTTATATTACTTATGCACTTCAAAAAAAGGCCTATAAAAGCCGGAAAAAAAGTGTAAAAAAATCAAAAAAAGTTGTTGACAAAACATCGCGAAGATGTTATAGTATATCTACGCGATGCAAAAAGAAGCAACGCAAGAAATGATCTTTGAAAACTAAGTTAAAAAGTCAATTTTGAGTAGCTTAGATTAAACTGAAATTTATAAGATTTTAAACATAAATCTTTTTTATTGAGAGTTTGATCCTGGCTCAGG
>CALVHK010000078.1 GCA_944327405.1 uncultured Bacilli bacterium
CTACTTTGATTATAGTATAAGTTTTGATTTTTGAAAAGAAAAAAGTGTCTAGATTATGACACTTTTTCAAATTGAGAGTTATAGATTTTGGCATAGAAACCATTTTTAGCAAGTAATTCTTCATGACGACCTACTTCTACGATGTCTCCTTCGTCCATAACTAGTATTAAATCAGCATTTTTAATCGTTGATAATCTATGAGCAATAATGAATGATGTTCTTCCTTCCATTACTTTATCCATCGCTTTTTGGATTAATTCTTCCGTACGAGTATCAACATTACTTGTTGCTTCATCTAGTATTAATACTTTTGGATTGGCAAGAATGGCTCTAGCAATCGTTAATAATTGTTTTTGACCTCCGCTGATGTTATTCGTCTCTTCATTAATCACAGAATTGTATCCATCTGGAAGTGTTCTAATAAAAAAGTCGGCACTAGCAGTTTTCGCAGCATCTATTACTTCTTTATCAGAAGCATTTAGGTTTCCATAACGAAGATTATCTAATATGGTTCCGTTAAATAGCCATGTGTCTTGGAGAACCATTGCAAATACACTCTCATATTCTTTTCTTTTGTAATCTTTGATGTTTACACCATCAAGTAAGATTTCCCCACCATTTAATTCGTAAAATCTCATTAAAAGTTTTACCATGGTGGTTTTTCCTGCTCCGGTAGGTCCTACAACTGCAATCTTCTCTCCTTTACTCACCTTGGCATTAAAGTCTTTAATAATAATCTTATCTTCATTGTAGCCAAATTTCACATGTTTAAATTCAATGTTGCCTTTTACTTTGCTGCAGTCCATAGTTCCTTCATCAATGTATTCATCTAATTCTAGGAAGTTGAATACTCTTTCACTAGCAGCGATCATACTTTGAATTAAGTTGGAGATTTGAGCTAATTGAGAGATCGGATTGGTGAAATTTCTCGAATATTGAATAAAACTTTGAATGTTACCAACAGTGATTTTTCCTTGAACTGCAAATAAGCCTCCTAATATAGCTATAATGGTATAGTTTAAGTTAGCAACAAAGTTCATAATTGGTTGCATAAGTCCGGATAAGAATTGAGCTTTATAACTAGCATGAGAAAGACGTTCATTGTCAAGGTCAAAGTCTTTCATGGACTTTTCTTCAGCATTGAAAGCTTTAATTACTGTGTGTCCACTAATCATTTCTTCGATTTCACCGTCAACACTTCCTAAGTAGTTTTGTTGCTCGATGAAGTGTTTTTGACTTTTTTTCACGATCATCATGACAATTATACTAGCAACCGGTAATACTAAAGCGGTAATAATAGCAAGAGTAACATTGATCGTACACATCATAATGAATATTCCAAATAAAGTTACAATCGATGATACCAGCTGGGTTGCTGATTGATTCAAGTTTAATTGGAGGGTATCAATATCATTGGTGATAACCGATAAGATATCTCCTGTATTTTGGGAATCATAATAACTCATTGGTAATTTATTTAGTTTTTCTGATATTCTTTTTCTTAGCCGGTAGCTTGCTCTTTGAGATACATGAGTCATAATTAAGTTTTGAATATAATTAAATAACGCACTAACGATATATAATATAGCTAAGCAAATAAGGATTGTTCTTATGGCACTAAAATCAATTCCTCCTGTACCATTGATCTTGGCAATAATACCATTGTAAATCTCGGTGGTGGCATTACCAAGAATTTTTGGGGAAACAATTGAGAATATGGTACTTCCAATAGCAAAGAGAAATGCTAGAATAATAAGTATTTTGTATTCCCCTATAATTTTTAATAGCTTTTTTAATGTACCTTTAAAGTCACGAGCTTTGTCTACTGCTCCAGGTCCAGGTCCTCTTCTTGGCATTATAACTCCTCCTCCTTTAATTGAGATAAGGCGATTTCTTTGTAAATCTCACATGTTTTTAATAGTTCTTTGTGGGTACCACTTCCGACAATTTCTCCTTCGTTTAAAACAATGATATTATCGGCATTCATAATGGTACTGATTCTTTGAGCGACAATTAATATGGTAGCATTTTTAGCATGCTTGAATAAAGCTTTCCTTAAGGCTGCATCTGTTTTAAAGTCTAGAGCACTAAAGGAATCATCAAAAATGTAGATTTCCGGATTTTTGGCAATGGCTCTCGCAATTGATAGACGTTGTTTTTGTCCTCCAGAAACATTCGAACCACCTTGAGAGATTGGGCTATCAAATAAGTCTTTCTTGGACTTAATAAATTCCATGGATTGACTCACCCGTGCCGCTTCTTCCATCTCCTTATCTGTTAGAAAATCATTCCCTAGCATTAAATTAGATTTAATCGTACCACTGAAAAGCATTCCCTTTTGAGGTACATAACCAATACGGTTTCTTAGTTCAGTTACGGATGCCTCTTTGATGTTTACGCCATCGACAAGTATTTCACCACTTGTTGCATCAAAGAATCTAGGGATTAAATTAATGAGGGTAGATTTACCTGAACCAGTAGAACCAATAAAGGCTGTCGTTGTTCCAGGTGTTGCTTTAAAACTAATATTTTTTAGCATTGCCTCATCAGCATCAGGATATTTAAATGATACGTCCCTAAACTCGACAACTCCTTTTTCTTCTTCTTTGAAAGGAACAGGACTTTCTGGTTCAACAATCGATACTTCTCTTTTTAGGATTTCTTTAATTCTTTTAATGGATACTAAAGCACGTGGAAGCATTACCGATACTAGAGAAATCAATAGGAAGGACATGATGATTTGCATGGTGTAAGTAATGAATGCTAAAAGTGTTCCTACTTGAAGGGTACCAAAGTCTATTTCTCTAGCTCCATACCAAACAATTAGAATACTAATGATATTCATGACAAGCATCATACTTGGCATCATTATTCCCATTAGACGGTTAACAAATAGATTCGTTTTGGTTAATTTGACATTTGCTTTATCAAAACGTTCTTCTTCATATTTTTCGGTTCCAAAAGTTCTGATTACCGGCATGCCAGTGATAATTTCTCTGGATACTAAATTCATTTTATCAATTAGTTTTTGCATACTTTTGAATTTAGGCATTGCAAGACCAAATAAAATACCAATTAATACTAAAATAATTACAAGAGAAAGGCCAATAATCCAATTGAGAGGATTGTTGCTTACTTTGATGAAGGCACCAATTCCCATGATCGGTGCAAAAACAACAATACGAAGGAGCATAATGAAAAACATCTTTATTTGCTCAATATCATTGGTAGAACGCGTAATGAGACTAGAAGCACCAAATTCTTTAAATTCGGTCGCAGAGAAACTCATGATCTTTCTTACTACTTTACTTCTTAGAGTGTAACCTATTTTGGCTGCAAGACGGGCTATTAAGAAACCAACGATAATTGCTATAATCATACCTACACCCGCTATAGCAAGCATCATTAATCCTTCTCTAATAATATAATTCATCTGATAATCTTCCATATCCACGCCAACCGTATTATAGATGTTACTTATACTGGAATAAGCATATTGATCTAAAATTGAGGAATCTAGACTTTCAAGAGAACTAGCAATAGAAGTTGTTATGGCATCAAAAGTGTTATCATCCATTATCATAATTATATCTAGTAAAGTATATCCTTCTGGTATTTCTAGATTTAGAGATTCTACTAGAGAAGCATTATTACTATCAAGCATAGCACTAACTATCAAAGGCATTTTAATCGTCTTTTCTAACTCTTCTTGTTTGTCTTCATCTAAATCATTTAATATATATAAATTTTCTTCACTAATTAATGGGTATTTGTCACTTAGCTCAGTTAATTCATCGCTACTTAACTCACTTGTTTCATACAACTCATAACTTGATGATATTACTTCCTCATCATCAGTCATCCGCATGATGGCTGTATAAATATCTTCCGTTAAAACATCAGGAATAGCACTATCAATACCTCCTTGTTGGATTCCATTGTTGATAATATCTGATGTGTAACTAGGTAGCTCTAAGTCACATAAAGCTTGAATAACTAAGAGCGCAATAACTATAACTACCGGGATAATAAAACTTAAAATATTACTCTTTTTTTTCATAAAAAAAATTACCTCCAATTTATTATATTTGTCGTACGTCTAATTATAACATTAATTGAATGTTTTGTTAACTATAAATTGGAAAATATCTGGACTTTCTTGAGGAGAATTGATACAATAATCATGGTGATAATATGAAAAAGTATATTGATGATTATATTTTGATGTTGGAAGAGAAAATTAAAGATAACGATGGGGGTAAGCAACTGCAAGAAGACGTTTTGCTTAAAATCGAAATATTTAATAAAGAGAGAATTATTCATTTAATCATTACCCTCTTTTATGCATTATTTACCGTTCTTTTTGCTTGTCATATTAAAGAGTCAGTGATGTATTTGATATTCTCGTTCTTCATGGTTTGTTTTCTTATTCCCTATATTATTTATTATTTTAAGTTGGAAGCTAGAGTTCAGTATTTGTATAAACTTTATGACAAAATAAAAAATTCAGATTAAGCTCTGAATTTTTTTAACTGCTAAATTAGTTTAAAGCGTCTTTTAATTTGCTTCCAGCTTTGAAAGAAGCTACAGTCTTAGCAGGAATTTTGATTGCTTCTTTTGTTAAAGGATTGATACCTTCACGAGCAGCACGTTTTTTAGCACTAAATGTTCCAAAACCAACTAAAGTAACTTTTCCTTCTTTCTTTAGTCCAGTTTGGATTCCTTCTAATAATGCGTCTAATACGCGTCCTACTTCAGCTTTTGATACTTCAGCTTTAGCAGCAGCAAATTCTACTAATTCAGTTCTTG
>CALVHK010000079.1 GCA_944327405.1 uncultured Bacilli bacterium
AGATTAGCACTCTTTTCTTTTTTTCACTAATATGTTATAATATCAGCTCAAGAAGGGATTTTTATGAGTAAGACAGAATTTTATTTGAATGAAATAAAACGAGATTTAGATAATATACATGATATTCTTTTTGGTGGGAAGGCAACACTTGAGGATTTAAAAGAAATAAATGAGAAGCTTCTTGCATTACATCACTTTTTAAGTGAGATTCATGACTTGGATGCTTCTGTTAATAAAGCAGTTAGAGTATCACTTCAATTGCTTAGAATTGCTTTTATCATTTTATCTATGCTTATGGTGTGTTTAATTGTCATGGGTTCTCTTAACATTTTCTTAGGAATAGGACTTTCATATCTTTTTTATGCTATTAATAAGGCATTTAAGGAATATAGGGAAAAGAATATGGATAGTGCTATTACAAATATTTTAAATGAGTTGTTAGAAGATGTGGAATATAAGCAAGATATTACTTTAAAAAAAGTAGTTCGCTTAAAGAAAATGCAAGATTTAGAATTAAAAGCAGCTTATTCTTTGGATGAAAATTTACAGATAGATGGAGAACATAAACAGAATCAAGTAAGAGTACTAGAGTTAAAGAAATAAATATGGTACAATATTGGTGGAGATGAGGTTTATGAAGAATAAATATCATATGACAAAAGAGGATAATATCTTTTTTGCTAAAAGAAAATTAGTAGATAATATTTATAAAAGCGCCAATCTAGAAGGGATAGCTGTTACTTTTGCTGATACAGTAGCTTTCATAAATAATGTCAATACTGGGAAAATATCTGTTGATGACATGCTTAAATTAAAAGGCTTAAAAGACGCATGGGAATTTGTTTTAAATACAATTGATGAAGAATTAACCATTGATTATATAAAAAAAGTTCATTTTGAAATAGGAAAAGGACAAGGAATTGATCCCTTAGGTGAATTTAGAGACAAAGGTGTTGGAATAACTGGTACTTCTTGGCGTCCTAAACTTCCTAGTGAATGTGACTATGAAGAAGAGTTAAAACATGTTATGAATAATACTCAAGATTTAGATAGATGCATTGATCTATTTTGTTGGATTCAAAGAAGTCAAATGTTTATCGATGGAAATAAAAGAGTAGCCAATTTAGTAGCCAATAAAGAAATGATAAAACACGGGCAAGGAATTCTTGCTGTTCCTGTGGAAAAAATAGGTGAATATTTTAATTATTTAATTGAATATTATGAAACAAACGACAATACAAAACTAAAAAATTGGATTTATGAGAATTGTATAGATGGAATAGATTAACACTTCGGTGTTTTCTTTTTTTGACAAAATAATTCATATAATTATCATGACAATAAATATAGTTTCGTGTTATAATCATTATAGGTGATAAGAAAATGAAAATATGTGATGGAAATAAAGCATGTAGTGACATAGCTTATTATTTTAGCGAAATAGCAAGTATTTATCCCATAACACCATCTAGTCCGATGGCATCGAATGTGGATTTATTAAGTCATGATAAGTTGAATTTATTTGGTTCAAAAGTAAAATTAATTGAAATGCAAAGTGAAGCAGGAGCTGCAGGAGCTTTTCATGGGGCTTTAATTAGTGGATCTCTTGCCTCTACGTTTACAGCTAGCCAGGGACTATTATTAATGATCCCTAATATGTATAAAGTAGCAGGTGAGATGCTTCCTGGAGTCATTCATGTAGCAGCAAGAACAATTGCTACGAATGCCTTATCTATTTTTGGGGATCATAGCGATATTTATGCGACACGTTCTACGGGTTTTGCGATTCTTGCTTCATCTAACGTGTATGATGCCCAAAATTTAGCAGCCGTAGCTCATTTATCAGCAATCAAGGGAAGTATTCCTTTCTTACACTTTTTTGATGGATTTAGAACAAGTCATGAAATCAGCAGTATTAAAGAATTAAGGACAAGTGATTTAGATGCACTCATTCCTTGGGATAAGATTGATGAGTTTAAAAGTAGAGCATTAAATGTATCTTCTGGAATTCAAAAGGGAATGGCAATGAATGAAGATATCTTTTTCCAAACTCAAGAAGCCAGAAATCCAAGCTATAATGCACTCCCAGAAATTGTAGCAAGTTACATGGATCGTATTAATGAGATTATGGGTACGGATTATAAACCATTTACTTATTATGGGGCAAATGATGCCGAAAACATAATTGTAGCTATGGGAAGTATTACCGATACGATCAAGCTAGTCGTAGACGCGGAAATGAAAAAAGGTGCTAAAATTGGTGTTATTACCGTTCATTTATACCGTCCATTTAGTGTAAAGTACTTGTTAAATGTGTTGCCTAATACGGTAAAAAACATTGCTGTTCTAGATCGGACCAAAGAAGCAGGATCAAATGGGGAACCACTATATTTAGATGTAGTTAATGCTCTAAAAGATAAAGATATTCATATTGTTGGAGGAAGATTTGGTTTATCGAGTAAAAATACAACTCCTGCTGATATTAAAAGCGTATTTACGATGCTTTCAGGTGAACTTAAAAACAACTTTACGATTGGTATCGTAGATGATGTGACAAATACTAGTCTACCTCATGAAGAGTATAAAGTGCCAATGCCCGCTAAAGAATTTTTGATTTATGGTTATGGCTCTGATGGCTGTGTTAGTGCTTCCAAAGATATTTTAAAAATTATGGGAAAAGAGGGGAATTATGTTAATGGCTATTTTTCCTATGATTCTAAGAAAAGTGGAGGCGTTACCGTCAGTAATTTAAGAATTAGTGATAAAAAGATTGAAGCCCCATTCTATGTAGAAAATCCGAGTTTAATTGTTGTAACAAAAATAGAATACTTTAAGAAATTTAGTATGATTGATAATATTTGCGATAACGGTACAATTATTATAAATACAAATAAAACAGAAGAAGAAGTAAATGAACTTTTAAGTGTGGAAGATACCAACATTATCGTAAATAGAAAGATTAAAGTATTTACGATTGATGCGGATAAAATTGCTAGTGAAGCAGGGATTAGGGGAAAAATTAGTAAAATTATCGAAATGATAATTTTAGATAAATTAGAAATTCCTAATGCCAAAAGTTTACTAGAGAGTAGTATTCAAGAAAGTTTTAAAACCAAAGGAGAAAATGTTGTTGAAAGTAATATTTTAGCAATTAATCATGCTTTAAGTAATATAAAGGAAATTAAAATAAGTCCAAAACAACAGGATACGAATCATGAAGAGTTGGATGTATTCAGTAAAATAAATCGCAGAATGGGAGATAAACTAACGGTTAGTGAAGTTTCTAGCCTAAAAGACGGAACGTTCCCAAATGGGTTAAGTAAATATGAAAAAAGACATGTCAATGCCGTAGCACCAAAATGGATTAAAGAAAACTGCATTGAATGTGGTCGTTGTAGTTTTGTTTGTCCTCATGCCGTAATTAGAACGTTTGTAAGTAAAGATAGCGAAGGGATTCCTTTCCTTGCAAATAAAGAATACACTTATCAAGTATTAGTAAGTGAAGTAGATTGTACCGAATGTGGATTATGCATTGAAGAATGTCCTGGTAAAAATGGCAAGAAAGCTTTGGATTTTGGCCCAGTGAATTTAGAGAATCAGCGAAAGGCAAATGATTATTTTGTGAATTATGAAAATCCTGAGGTGTTAAATAAATTTACCGTTCCAGGAGCCTCTTTATGCAAACCAAGATTTGAATTTAGTGGAGCTTGTGCAGGATGTGGTGAGACTCCATATATTAATTTAATTACAAGACTTTATGGTGATGAATTAGTTATTGCTAATGCTACCGGTTGTTCTAGTATATATGGTGGATCTGTTCCAACTACTCCATATACCATTCCATGGGCGAATTCTTTATTTGAAGATAATGCCGAATTTGCTTTAGGAATGCATCTTTCTTTCCAAAGTAAAAGAGCTTTAATTAAGAGAATTATGGAAACAGAAATGGATCATGTAAGTGAGCCGGTCAAGGAATTATTTGAAAGTTTCTTAAATAACTTTAATGATTTTAAAATAACGATGGAAATTAAAAATAAATTATCTAGTCTAGAAATACCAGAGAAATTAAAGAGTTTACTTTCTTATATACCAGCTAGAACAGTTCTGGCAATAGGCGGTGACGGATGGGCTTATGATATTGGCTTTGGCGGGTTAGATCATGTATTATCAACCGGCGAAAACATTAAAGTATTAGTACTAGATACGGAGGTTTATTCCAATACCGGAGGCCAAGCAAGTAAGGCTAGTAAGTTAGGAGCTGTAGCAGAGTTTGCTGATTTTGGTAAGAAAACAGCCAAAAAAGACTTATTTAGAATGGCAATGTCAATCCCAAATTGTTATGTAGCAAGTATCAGTTTAGGTGCTAATATGATGCATTCTATTAAGGTTATGAAAGAAGCAATGGAACATAATGGCCCAGCAATCATTATTGCATATTCACCATGTATCGAACAAGGAATTAAAACAGGTATGTCTCATTCGATTGAAGAAGAAAAACTTGCTAGTGAAGTAGGATATACTTTACTTATGCGTTATAATCCAGTTGAGAAAAAGTTATACATGGATAATAAAGAACCAAACTTTGATGATTATGAGAAATTCTTGGATAATGAGGTTAGGTATAATGCCTTAAAGATTAAAGATAAAGAATTAGCTAACGAATTACTATCAAAACAAATTGAAAATGCGAAAGAAAGATACGCTTATTATAAAGATTTAAGTCAAGAAAAAACTTCTCAGAATTAATGGGAAGTTTTTTCGTCAAAATTCGTCAAGGCTTGCCAAA
>CALVHK010000080.1 GCA_944327405.1 uncultured Bacilli bacterium
TCTTCTGTTAAATCTCTAATTTCATGCTCATTCCTTTTGATAATGTTGATAAACTCTGTATAGTCACGAATTACCATGTCTAGGTATTTATCTACTTCTTGAGGACGGTATCCTCTAGCATCAATCTTAAACTCCTTATCTAATATTTCTTGGGGAGTTAAATAAATTTTATCACTATACACTTTATCACATCCTTAACACATATTAATTATAATATTTTTTTAAGTATTTTGTCAATCTATTTAGAGCATTTGTAAAATTTTGTAAATTTAGTGGGCTTAATAGCAGATAAATAAATGGTGTAAACCGGCAGTAAAGTGTGATTGCTTGGTAGATATTTTGAGCCATTTATAGTATAATTAAGTAAGGTGAAGTGCATGAAGTATCCAAACAACATCAAAAAAAGTTATAAGAAAGAAATTAATTATAAGAATCGTGGAATGGATTTAGAAAGTCTTATTAATGAGGCTTGTAAATATTATGTCGAACATGACTTAGCCATTATTTATAAGAAACCGACTCCGATTGGGGTAGTTGATGTGGATTATAAAAATGGAGCTGTCATTAATAAAGCATACTTTAAAGAACCATCTACTCTTGATTATAACGGAATCTATCAAGGAAAGTATATTGAGTTTGATGCTAAAGAGTGTCAATCAAAAACAAGTTTTCCTTTAAGTAATATTCATCTTCACCAAATTAAACATATGGAGAAAATTATTAAACATGGAGGTATTGCTTTTTTAATTATTAGTATGAATGGTGATTATTATTTATTTAAAGGTAGTGATTTAATTCATTTTATTCATACAAATAGTCGGAAAAGTATCCCCTACTCGGTTATTGTCGAGCTCAGTGTTCCGTTAAAAGTCAATTATAATATTGGGCTTGATTATTTAAAAGGTATTAAGGAAGCTTATAAAGGAGTTGGTTATTTTGAAGATACCAAAAATTAAAATAAAAAAGAAAGTAAAAACAGAAAAACCAGAAAAGAAAAAGAGAAAGAAAAAAGGTAGAACTAAAAATGTTATTTTAATCATTTTATTTAGTTTAGGTATTATTATTGCCTCTGGTATTCTTGCTTTTGCATTATATATCATTATTGCTTCACCAGATTTCGTAGCTCAAGAATTATATACGAAAGAACCTACTGTTTTGTATGATATTAATGGGGATGAAATTACAAGGATCGGTAATGAAAATGTAGAGTTAATCACTTATAGTGATTTGCCACAAGTATTAGTGGATGCTTTAATTGCAACCGAAGACTCAAGATTCTTCCAACATAATGGGTTTGATGCAGCTAGATTTATTCGAGCAAGTTTAGGTCAACTGGCCGGCCAAGATGCTGGTGGTGCTTCAACATTATCCATGCAAGTCATTAAAAATACTTATACAGATGGTACAAAAACTGAAGGTATTGAAGGTATTGTACGTAAGTTTACTGATATTTATATGGCCGTATTTAAACTAGAGGCTAGTTACACCAAAGAAGAAATTATTGAATTTTATTTAAATAGTCAGTGGCTTAGTGGTGGTACAACCAATTATGGTTCTATTAATGGTGTTGAACAAGGTAGTCAATATTATTTTGGTAAGTCAGTATCTGATCTTACCCTTGCTGAGGCAAGCTTGCTTGTCGGCATGTTTAATAATCCTTCTTTATATAATCCTTATACTAATCCAGAGGGATGCAGCAATAGACGTTCCACCGTTTTAAGTCTCATGGTAAGACATGGATATATTACAGAAGAGGAAAAAGAGTTTGCGGAATCAATTCCCGTTCAAAGTTTACTTGTCGATCATAGTACAAGCGAAGATACGAGTATGTATCAAGCATTTATTGATTATACATTAATGAAAGTAGAAGAAGAAACTGGAGATAGTCCTTATAAAACACCAATGGAAATTTATACAACACTTGATCCTGATATTCAAGAAGTATTGTATTTATTAGAAACAGAAGAAATATATACATTTAATAGTGATACCGTTCAGTTTGGTATGGCAGTTACAAGTACCGTTGATGGTTCTGTATTAGCATTATCTGGTGGTAGAAATTATTTAGCTCAAGGTACTAATAGAGCGGTTAGTATAGAATATCGAGGCATTGCAAAACAACCTGGTAGTGCAGCGAAAATCATTCTTGATTATGGACCATATATCGAATATTTAAATGGTTCAACTGGAACACTATTCTTAGACGAGCCTTGGAGTTATACAAAAGGTGGATCCGTAGTTAACTCCGATCGTAGATATTGGGGAGAAATGACGATGAGGCGTGCACTCATTAATTCTCGAAATGTTCCTGCGATTCAAGCGATTCAACAAGTCATTGATGAAGTTGGAATAGAGCAAATTCAAGAGTTTGCTACAAGTTTGGGTATTGATGACTACGGAGCCGACATGTATGAAGCAACTGGTTTAGGTGGTTTTACAAATGGTACTGATCCTTTAGCTATGTCTGCAGCTTATGCGGCGTATGGTCGTGGTGGTATTTATATAGAACCTTATACGTTTACAAGAATTGTTTATACAGAATCAGAAGAAGTATATACTCATCCAATCGAGCAAACAAGAGTTATGAGTGAAGAAACAGCTTATATGATTACCGATATTTTAGTAGATGCTGGTCGAAGTGGTGTTGGTGGTAATTTTAGTGTTAATGCACAAATTGCTGCGAAAGGTGGTACTTCTACTATTAGTAGTAGCGAAGCTTCAGCTTTAGGTATTCCAAGTAACGCAACTCCTAACCACTGGAATATCACTTATTCATCAGAATATTCTATTGCCCTATGGCTCGGACACGATGATTTGCGGCAAGGATATTTAACTAGTGGCACTGGATATAATCCAAGAAGACAGATTATGGCTGCTGTTGGTAATCGGATATATAACTCTGGGACAACATTCGAACAACCTAGTGGTGTTGTTTCTGCAACAATTGAACTTGGTACCTATCCACTACAACTAGCAAGTGAATATACACCTAGTAGTCTTAGATCAACGGAATTATTTAAGGCTGGTTATGAACCTACTGAAGTATCAACAAGATTTAGCAAGTTAGAAGCACCAACAAATGGAACTTCAACTTATGATGGATCTACTATTCGCATTAGTTGGGATGCTATAGATACACCGGATGCGATTGATCCTAATTACTTAGAAGAATACTTTAATGGTTACTTTAGTAATTATTATGCTGATTATGCAGATGATTTCTATCAAGATAGATTAGCTTATAATAGTTCAAATATAGGTACGATTGGTTATCAAGTTGAAATGCAAACAGCTAGTGGGGATTGGATTAGTCTTGGATATACAACCAATAATTACTTTACCTATACTGCTACACCAGGAACTGAATATACTTTTAGAATTAAATCTGCTTATAGTATTTTTAAAGATAATATGAGTGATGGTTTAACAATAACAGTAGAAACAAATATGGATAGTAATATTGGAGATATTGTAAATCCAGGTACACCTGATGATGAGGAAGATGATACAACTACAAGTCCTCCAGTAGATACTGGACTTGAATAACAAAGACCTCGATTCATTCGAGGTTTTTGTTTACTTTAAATAGGGGTTTATTCTAACTCTGCTTTTTAAATCTTTTCCAACTAATTTAGGTAATTCTAAAGTACGACTTCGTTCTTTTAAATACCTATCTAGTTTTAAGAAAAACTCTGTACTAGTTAAACTATTATTAAATAATTTATATAAATATTCATCTAAATTATTGAAATCTTTATATAAAGCTCCATAATAAAATAATTTAAAAAATTTACTAGATTGAAATAGAGGTAGGCACTCAGACACAATTTTTTCATAGGTATAATGATAATTTGAAGGTATACTAAAGTGATTTAGTAATTCTCTTATTTCTTCGTCTTCTATAGGTAAGTCTTTTATTAATCTTATATTCTTTAAATATATTTTTACTAAATAGCTATTAAAAGCTTCATCTATTCCTTCATATAAAATACTTTTTTGACCTGCTAAAGCTAGGCCACTATAAAAGTATGTTTCTTTATGAAGGCATTCATACTTCGTAATTAATTCATTTACGGCATGTTTTAATTCATGAATTAAATTATCCAAAATTAACCATAATGGTCCTTCTAGAGAAATAATCATAAAACGATTATCTATAAGTTCAGAGTCGTTTATACTGAAGCCAAAGTAAGCAGAAGTATCATACTTTAGATTTGATAAAATATTTCTATTTACCCCATTATGAACCATCCTTTTATAAGTATCTATAAGCGGGTCTTTGGTAAAATAGATTGGTACTTTATTTAATACTTCTAGAAGTAAATCTTCTATTTCATCATCCAACATAATCATGCTTAAAGATGCGATTGTTAAAAGGTTTATTTCTGATTCTGTATGGTTATAAGTAATTAGTTTTATTATTTCTTTTAATTCTGTTATCTTTTGATTCATTTTTTCTTCCATGTTGCATCACTCTCTCTATTCTAAACGATAGAATAGTAAAAAGCAAGCTATAGTTTCATAGTTTGCTTTAGTTTTTTAATTACTTTCTTTTCAATTCTCGAAATATAGCTTTGAGAAATACCTAGTTTTTCGGCTACTTCTTTTTGAGTATATTCTTCGGTATTATTTAATCCATATCTTAAAGTCATAATTTCTTTTTCACGCTCATCTAGTGTACTAATCTCTCT
>CALVHK010000081.1 GCA_944327405.1 uncultured Bacilli bacterium
AGAAGAATTTGGAGTTGATCCTAGTGCTGTAGCTGTAGCTGCTGCTCCTGCAGCTCAAGAAGATGCTGGTTCAGCTACTAAGACTGTAGTACTTAAGAGTGCTGGTGGAAATAAGATCGCTGTTATTAAGATCATTAAAGAAATCACTGGTCTAGGACTCGTTGAAGCTAAGGGTATCGCTGATAATGGTGGTAACTTAAAGGAAAATATTCCTGCTGAAGAAGCTGAAGCACTAAAAGCACAATTAGAAGAAGCTGGCGCAGAAGTAGAATTAGTTTAATTATTACTTCATTTAAAAAGAATCCTGAAAGATGGATTCTTTTTGTATGAAAGAAACCCTTATAAAAAAAGTCTAAGTACTTGAAGTAACTGGACTTTTTTCATGTCGAATTTGCTGCAGAATTTGTCGAACGGTTTTTGTTGCTTTTTAAGACTTTATGCTTCATAATAAATAATTGTTATTTACTGGTGGTAGCGCCTGCGCATCTTTATGAGTAGTATAAACTACTTGATTATTCAGGGGGTTTTACGAAAGTAGGAGGGGATGTAAATGAGTGATATGAAACTATTACTTATTATAATAATTATGCTCATTTCTATTATTAGAGACGATCATAAAAAAAGACGCTAGCCTAAGGCATAGCGCATACACATAAGTAGGCGTTATCCACTAAGTAGATAACACTTACGTATTAACTATATCATACTTTAAATAAATATTCAAGGAATAAAAATGTATTTAATTTTGCTTAAAGTTATTGCTTTTTTTAACTTTTGTGGATATAATTAAAATAGGGTGATATTAAATATGAAGACTAAGATTAAAAAAGGAGATATTATTAAAATTATTGTTTTAGCGCTTGTTATTATATGGATTATTATCTTTTTCATTGATTATTTTCGGGCTAGACAATCAAAAACCCCTATATTTTGTTTATTTGAAGAAACAAAAGAATATGATGATGGAACCGTATATTCCTGTACTGGTTTAGGTTATAAGATGTATAAATATGATCGAAATAGTATTAATGCTAGTATTGAATTTGGTCCATTTTTTATTCAAGAGAGAACAGAATAGTTCTTCTTTTTCTTTTTTTGTGCTATAATTAGAGTGGTGATGTATTATGCTTAATAAACATGGTTGGGGTTTAAAAGAGATGCTTGTTTTATCAGGTGTTTTAATTTTGTTTTTGATAATTGCTATTTACTATATTTTTACGTTGTATCAAGAAATTGGTAGAGATGTTACCAATAATTACTATTATGATTTAGAAGATGATTTGGAAAATAGTGCAGAAGTTTATTTGCGGGATTATTATGAAGATACTTTAAATAGTGAAGGTATTACAATTACGAGAAGTGTACTTAGAAGCTATGACTTGGATGTTTCTTTAGTTGATCCAAACAGACATGCTTGTAGTGGATATGTTGTAGCTAGTAGAACGCACGCTGAAAATATTATTGATGCTTATATTAGTTGTCCTAATTATACTACTGATGGTTATGAGGAGTGGAGAAGCGAATGAAAAAAACAAAGGTTTTGTTTGCTGTTTGGGCGGTTATTGTTTTAGTTATCGTTGGGCTACTTACTACTCTTGGTTTTATGCTTAAAAATATTCAAGAAGATTATCGAGTTTTAGAAGAAAAAATGTTGGAAGGTGCTAGCGAATACGCTCATAAATATGCTTTGTTAAGTGAAAGTGATGAGATGGTTGTTACGAGTGATGAGTTAATTGAACTGGGATATTTAGATTCTTTAGAATTAGAAGATGATGTTTGTGTGGGATATGTAGTTATTCATATTAATGATACATATCAATATGATGTTTATATTACTTGTAATGAATATACGACCAGAGGGTATCAGGAACAATAAAAAAAGATCGGGAATTCCGGTCTTTTATTCTGTTCTTAAAGCTTCTACTGGATCTTTTTTGCTTGCCATTTTAGCCGGGATTAAACCAGCGATTACCGTAAGTAAAATACTTATGATGACGAGTATTACTGCACCACCTACAGGTAGACTTGCAATAGATGATACTCCAGTTAAATTGTTAATAATTAAATTAATTGGGATATTTAATATAATTGTTATGATAATACCGAGTAGTCCGGCAGATAGACCAATAATTAAGGTTTCAGCATTAAATACGCGAGATATATCTTTTTTGGATGCACCAATACTTCTTAGTATTCCTATTTCTTTCGTTCTTTCCAAGACTGAAATGTACGTTATGATACCAATCATAATGGATGATACAATTAAAGAAATACTTACGAATCCCATTAAGACATAACTAATAATGTCAATAATACTTGATATGCCACTCATCATGACTTCAATAATATCGGTATAGCTAATTTGATTTTCATCACTAGTGTTCTCGTTATATTCAGTTATGAGATCTGCTAGAGCTTCTTTGGAATCAAAATCTTTGGCATAAATATTAATGGTACTTGGTTTGTCTAAATCAACAATTCCTAATTTTTCGAGATTTGATTCGTATGTTGCACTGGCATTTTCTTGATAATTTGCTAGAACTTCAGCTAGTTCAGCTTGAGATAAACTAGCCAGATATTGTTGTTCGGCTGCACTTAAATTGTTAATGTTAAACTCTTCATCGCTAAATTCTTGGTTGGTGAATACGTTGATGTTTTCGTTTGCTAATTGTTCACTTGCTATTTCACTTTCATTGATTTCATTAATTACATATTCCGTTAAATCTTTGGTGTACCAAACTCCACCATAATTATTTGTTGTTATTGTTTCTTCTTTTGGTTTTATAATACCTACTACTTCTAGCTCTAAAGCATCATTTAGAAGGTTTGCTACATATTCTTCATCATTGCTGTTATCGATCCATAGATATCCTTCTTTTGTGTAATAGTCGGTGTTTAGTAATACTTTAAATTTAAGATTTAAAAGTTCGTCGTAGGTATAGGTCATTTCATCTAAATCAGTTACTTCTTCTCCGTTTAGCATAGCTTGATAGTTGGCAATTAATTCATCGCTATCAAGCAAGCCAATTGAATATAGAGTATAATCACTAATATAGTTATCTTTGTTAACAACAAGAACAACTTCATTGTAATCCTCGGGTAGATGACCTGCTAGAACTTCGTATTGATCGCCTATAAGACTTTCATTATCTAACATTTCACTAAAAGCATTATATGAACTAGATCCTCCGGAGAACATACTACCGATTTCATTCATGGAACCAAATCCTAATTCATCCATGATTTGATCGGGATTTACCATTGTGTAACCATCCACACTCTCTTTATAAATGTTTAAATCTAAGTTATATGAGTACTCTATAGCATTAGCATATTCACTAAAAGTACTTTCATTTTCATTTATGTATGCCTTAAATGCTTCTAGGTTGTTGGATTTAGCACCACTACTCATAAGACTTAACATATTGTTGGTGATGTTCATAGAATGGATCATATTATCTTCATAGTCTTCGTAAACGTTGCCACTATCCATTGCGGCATTTAATAGTTCGCCAGTATCCATGGTTGTTTCTTGCAGAGTAATTGGATAGCTGGATAATGTGTCTTCTTCAACGCGGTTGATATAATTTTGCATACCACTTGATAGGGATAGTATGAGAGCAATACCAATGATTCCGATAGAACCTGCGAAGGCTGTGAGAATTGTTCTTCCTTTTTTCGTTAATAAATTATTTAGGCTTAAAGATAATGCTGTTAGGAAAGACATGTTGGTTTTGCCAGATTTGTTTTGTTCTTTTTTCTCTTCAGTACCATCATATGGCATTGAGTCATCCGTTACTTTACCATCGAGTAGTTTAATAATTCTCGTTGAGTATTTTTCAGCTAGATCAGGATTGTGAGTAACCATGATTACTAATTTGGTTTTGGATATTTCTTTTAAAAGTTCCATGATTTGGACACTTGTTTTGGTATCTAGAGCACCAGTTGGCTCATCAGCGAGCAGTATATCTGGATTTCCGACTAGAGCTCTTGCTATTGCAACTCTCTGCATTTGGCCACCACTCATTTGATTTGGTTTTTTATGTATTTGATCTTCGAGTCCTACGTCTTTTAAAGCTTGGATAGCTCTTTTTCTTCTTTCGGTTTTGTTTATTCCGGCAAGTGTTAGGGCAAGTTCAACGTTTGCTAATACCGTTTGATGAGGAATTAAGTTATAGTTTTGGAAAACAAAACCAATACTATGATTACGGTATGTATCCCAGTCTTTGTCTTTGAAGTTTTTGGTTGATTTGCCATTGATGATTAAGTCACCGGTTGTATACTGATCCAGCCCTCCAATAATATTTAGAAGGGTTGTTTTTCCGCACCCGGATGGACCTAAAATACTTACAAACTCAGTTTCACGAAATTTCAAATCAATTCCTTTTAAGGCACTCACACTATTTGTACCACTTAAGTACTTTTTGGTTATCTTTTTTAATTCTAACATAAATATTCCTTTCTTTTTTAGATACATTATGATTATATGTTTTTTAGCTTCAATAGTCAACATTTTCGGTGGGGGAAAGTGGCGTTTTACAGCTTTTAAGTATGTTTGATGGGCTATTTTGTATTTTAGTAAAACTTTAGACCATTTTGGCGACTCCGACAAAATGGTATTTAAAGCAAAAAATAGTGTTTTAGATAAAACTTTCACAAAAAGGGCAAAAAAA
>CALVHK010000082.1 GCA_944327405.1 uncultured Bacilli bacterium
ATGCAACAAGAGCTTGGCTCGACAGTGAAATATCCAAGATGGGCGACAGCTTATAAATTTCCAGCAGAAGAAGTGTTAACGAAGCTTGTTGATATTAAGTTTACGGTAGGACGTACCGGTCAAGTGACTCCAAATGCGGTTTTAGAGCCTGTGCTTGTAATGGGTTCAACGATCAGAAGAGCCACTCTACATAACGAAGATTATTGTCGGGCACTTGATTTGCGGATTGGCGATATCGTTTCGATTAAAAAAGCAGGTGATGTTATTCCGGAAGTCGTTGAGGCAAAAGTAGAGCGACGAGTTGGTACAGAACAGCCATTTATCATGAGGCATACTTGTCCAATTTGTGGAAGTACTTTGATAAAACGAGGAAATGTGGATTATTTTTGTGTCAATGATGATTGTCCGAAGAAAAATATCGAAGGACTTATTCACTATGCTAGTCGTAATGCAATGAATATTGACGGTCTTGGAGATGAGATTCTAGAAGATTTTTATAATGAAGGATTTGTTAGAAGTATTCCTGATTTTTATCGTTTAAAAGAACATCGGGAAGATATTATTGAACTGGAAGGTTATGGCAATAAAAAAGTTAGCAATTTACTGCTAGCCATTGAAGAAAGTAAACAAAATAGTGTGGAAAGACTTATTTTTGGTTTAGGTATTCCGGGGATTGGTTCTAAAAATGCTAAGTTGCTGGCTAGTACCTATAAAGATATGGAGCATTTGATGGAAGCTGATTTTGATGATTTAACCCAAATTAAAGATATTGGAGATATTCTGGCTCAGAACATTGTTAATTTCTTTCAAAATCCGAAAAATATTGAATTAATTGAGACACTAAAAGATTTAGGGATTAATATGAAGTATTTGGGTGCACCAACAAAAGAGAATGAAAATTTCACCGATAAAAAGTTTGTTATTACGGGTACAATTAGCTTTATGAGTCGGGATGAAATTAAAACACTCATTGAGTCTTATGGTGGCAAATGTATTGATAGTGTTAGTAAACGAGTAGACGTTGTGATTGTTGGGGATGCTCCAGGAAGTAAGTATACCAAAGCCCAGGAGCTAGGTATTCCTATTTGGAATGAAGACAAGTTTAAAGAAATTGTAGATAGTTTGTAAACTATTTACATTTTTTGTTTACAGGAGTTGTAAAACAATTATAAATTGTGTAATTCGCTAAATAATGTTATAATTAATTAGCTGGAAGGTGAAGCATATGAAGAAAATAAAAAAAATATGGCAAGAAAATAGTGTGATTATTGTTTTATTTGGTATTTTAATTGTTTGTTTAATAGCTATTTCCATAGTGGTTGTTACTTATTTTGTGGGAGATTCTAGCTCTAAATATGGTGATAGATTAGAAGGAATTGAAGATTATCCATTTGAAGAAAGTACACAAGAAGACATTATCACGCAAATTGAAGAAAGTGAAATTGTTGATGCTGTTACTATGAGAGTAAGTGGAAAAAGTATTTATATTACTATTACTTTTACACCAGGTACGACTTTGGTAGAAGCTCAAAGTATAGCTTTAGCAAGTTTAGATTACTTTAGTGAAGAAACTTTAAGCTTTTATGATTTAGAGTATATGATAGAAGCAGATGCTACGGAAGATACTGAAGGATTTACTATCATTGGTGCTCGAAATGTATCTGGTACGGGTGGTATTGTTTGGAATAATAATACAGAATTTGAAAGTGAAGTAACAGAAGAAGAGTAGGAAAGTTTATGAAAAATAAGAAAAGTGTAATTATTACTATTATTATTATACTTGCTGTTGTTATTATAGGTTTAATTACGTTTAATATTTTAACAGATGACGCAAGACTTACGGCAAGTGAAAGAAGATGGATCAATAATAATATTAATACTGTTCAAAATATAAATGTTGTTAATAATGTTAATTTGTTTGGTGATACGGGTGTAGGAGTATTTTATGAGTTTTTAAATGACTTTGAGACGGAATATCAGTTAGATGTTAATCCTGTAACTTTTAATTATGGAGAAAACACAAATGGCCTTACTTTGGGAATTACAAAAACTTTAAGTGATAATGATTTTGTGTTTTATGATGATCATTATGTATTAGTAAGTCATGAATATGAAGTTATTAGTAGTTATAATGATTTAGCAGGTAAATCGATAGGTCTGTTAAATGAAGATGCGTCTTACATTAGTAATTATTTAAATCAAGTGGGAAATATTAGTTTTACCCAATATGAGAGTGATGAAGAGTTATTAGATGCTTTTAGTAATCAGGAAGATATTCATTATATGATTGTACCATTAAGTATTTATTTGGATGAAATACTAGCTCAGGATTATTATATTACTTATCATTTGTCTGATGTTAAACTTTATTATGTTATTCGAGGCAATGATGATACTTTAACTAGTATACTTGAGAAGTTTTATAATAATTGGTATCAAGAGAATTTAGATTCATATTTAAAGAGAGCAGAATTTAGTTTGTTTACTACTTCTCTTGGGATAACGGAAACGGAAGTAGATGCGATGCGTAGTGTTACTTATAATTATGGATTCATTAATAATAGTCCTTACGAAGTGATTATGAGTGGTAATTATGGTGGCATTATTGCGATGTATTTATCAGAGTTTAGTCGTTTTAGTGATATTGAATTTAATTATACAAAATATCGTAACTTAAATCGATTTGAACGGGCAATTAATAATGAAGAAGTAGATTTATATTTTAATTATTATAATTTAAGTGATAATTATTATGAAATTAATTCTAATATAGTTGTTAAGTATAGTGTTATAGCTAGTAATGAGAATAATTTTGTTGTTAATAGTATTCAAAGTTTAGTAGGACAAACTGTTTATGTAGAGGAAGAGAGCATAATACATCATTATTTAGAAAGTATTGAAGGAATTGATATTGAGACTTATGAAGATGAAGGTGATTTAAGAAGATTAAATCGGGATAATGTTATTATTGTGATTGATAAAAATATTTTTGATTTATATTCTGGTAGTACTTTATCTAATTATACAGAAAGATATACAGATTCTTTAGATGAGACTTATGCGTTTAAATCTAGAACGGATAGTGCTTTCTTCCGATTATTTACGAAATACGCTATGGTAATTGATAATAATGAAGTTATTTATGATGGAATGTATAGTCATGATATGACAGTTAGAACTGGTAGTATCTTAGGAACCATTGCTAAATATATTTTACTTACTTTACTTGTATTTGCTGTCATATTCATCATTTTCTATAAGAGTAGTAAAAGAATTAAGATAGCTAAGAGAATTAGTAAAGATAATAAAATGAAATTTATCGATCAATTAACCAGTCTTAAAAATAGAAATTATTTGAATGAATATATTCATAATTGGAATAATAATACTGTTTATCCACAAACGATGATTGTTATTGACCTTAATAATATTCAATTTATTAATGATACGTTAGGCTATGAAGAGGGAGATAAACAGATTAAAGCAGCTGCCAATATCTTAATTAAAACACAACTTGATAATAGTGATATTATGCGTACAGATGGAAATGAATTCTTAATTTATTTGGTTGGATTTACTCAAAAGCAAGTCACCAACTATATTCATAAATTAAATAAAGAATTTAAAAAGCTTCCTTATGAGTATGGAGCTGAGTTTGGTTATTCCATGATTCTAGATAATGTTAAAACAATTGAAGATGCTATACTGGAAGCAACAGATGAAATGAAGAAGCAAAAAAAGAAGAGTGAGGAAGAAAATGCGTGAGAAAATAAAAAGGGGAGCTAGTAATTTCTTTAAAATAATAAAGAAGCCGGAAATGGAGGTATTACCGGGACATTTGGCGTTTTCTTTCGTTCTTTCTATTGTACCAACATTAACGATTCTTACTTACATTGCTTCCCTTTTTCATTTTGATTTGCATTTTATTACTGATTTTATTAGCCAAGCTTTTAGTCCGGAGTTTGCTGATATGCTTTTGGGAGTGAATGTAGCTATAACGGCAGATTGGAATTTCTTTTTAACTCTTATTATTGGTTATATTATTGCTAGTAATGGAGCAGCAAGTGTTATTGCTAGCTCGAATATGATTTATGGAATTAAAGATTCAAAGTTTTTAAAAAGAAGATTAAAATCTTTAGTTATGATTTTAATTATTATTCTTTTGTTTGTTTTCTTACTTATTTTTAGTGTATTTGGAAATAAAATCATTGAAATGTTGCAAATTATGGATATTAGTGAGAAGATTATTACCAATATTACCTTGATTATCAGTGTACTTAAAGGGCCTGTTTCTTGGTTTATTATATTCTTGTTTATTAAGATTATATTTACTATGGCACCAGATAAAAAGATTAGAAGTAATGAAGTTAATAAGGGAGCCATATTTACAACAGTTGGATTTATTGTTGTTACTTATATTTATTCCCTCTATACAACGAATTTTGCTAGGTATGATGTATTTTATGGGAATTTAGCGAGTATCGTGGTTTTGATGATTTGGCTTTATTTGCTTTCTTACATTTTTACAATAGGACTTGCATTAAATTATCGAGAAGAAGTTATTACTTTAGAGAAAACTGCAAAATTAGAAGTTGTTAATAAAGATGAATAGCTTCTTTTAAATTGCAATTTTTGATTGCAATTTGACATTCTTTAGGATATAAT
>CALVHK010000083.1 GCA_944327405.1 uncultured Bacilli bacterium
TATAACTCCAAAAAAATAAATAAAAATTAAATCTCAAGCATTTAACCTGAGATTTATAAATTACGGAATAACCAATACTTGTCCGATGCTTAATAAATCGCTTGTTAGTCCATTCGCTTGCTTCAAAGCATTAACACTTACTCCATAATTGGTAGCAATTTTCCACAAACTATCGCCGCTTTTTACTGTATATGTTCTAGTACCAGTAGTAGTGGTTGGAATAACCAGTACTTCACCAATAGAAAGTAAATTTGATGTTTTTCCATTGGCACTCTTTAAAGCATCCACCGTTACTCCATAACGTCTAGCAATACTATATAAGGAATCACCAGACTTAACTGTATAAGTATTCGATGGAGTTGATGGGGTAGTTGTAGCTCCACTATTACTTACATTCAAAATTTGTCCGATACTTAAAAGATCACTAGTTAAGTTATTTAAACTCTTAAGTTCACTAACACTAAGTCCATATTTATTAGCTATTGAATATAATGTATCACCCGATTTTACGGTATAAGTATCAAGAGTCGCTGCATTTCCAGCATTTACAATTAGCTGCTGGCCGATAGATAAAACATCACTTGTTAGGTTATTTAATGATTTTAATTCATTAACAGTCATTCCATATTTACCTGCAATAGAATACAGCGTATCCCCACTTTTAACAATATAAATATTTTCATCTGGTGTCTCTTCTTGGGCTATTTCTGGAATAATTAAGACTTCACCAATGGATAAAGTATTACTTGTTAAATTATTCGCAGCTTTAAGTTCATCCACACTAATGCCATACATATTAGCAATTGCATATAAAGTATCACCTGCTTTAACCGTATAATAATTGCCTTCCATTCCCTCAGGTGGATAATAGGTAACACCTATGTAATCTGCTAAAGCTCGAACAACTGCCTCAGCAAGTTCCTTCCAATTATTTTTAAGTTGATTTACATCATCTCCTGTAGAATCAAGAAAACCATACTCAACAATAATAGATTCATTATTAGGAGTTTCTCTTATAATATAATAATAATCTTTACTAGAATTACTAGGAAGTCTTCTTTGATAATACTTTCTTACATTTTGTCCAGATTTAATAAATTCACTAGCAATTTTACTAGATAAAGTATCACTATTTCTTAAAGCATAAATAACCTCAGCACCATCTCCACCACCAGCATTAATATGATTAGAAACAAGGATTACATCACTACCTGTTCCAAATAAACTTTGGGCGGTCTTTGGTCTGGTGGTTGAATCTAGTGTTACATCACTATCCCTAGTTAAAGCATTTTCAATTCCTAAATCGGTTAAACGATCTGCCATATACTGACTAATTTTTAAAGTATAATCTTTCTCAACAATCCCATTTGCCGAAGCTCCAGGATCTTCTCCACCGTGCCCTGGATCAATAACAACCTTTTTAGCCATAAACATCCTCCTCTAAGATATTGTATGACAAAAACACAGATTAGTTATTCAAAAAAAAAAAGCACCAGAAGGTACTTATTTATCATATTTTATAACAACATGCCTGTTTGGTTCTTCGCCGACACTCTCGGTTTTAACACCCTTAAAATCGGTTAAAACATTATGAACGATCCTTCTTTCATAAGAATTCATGTTATCCATTTCAACATCTACTTTTGTTCTTACGACATCACGAGCAAGATTTTTCGCTAAACGTTCTAATCTCTTTATTTGACGATCTTTATAATCTTCAACATCCAACACAATTCTTGGTCCATTACTTGTTAAGTTTTTAATAAATTGTCTAGCAATAACGGTTAAAGCATCCAAATTAGAACCATTCTTACCAATAATAATCGGATTATTCGAAGAATACATCTTAATCGTTGTAACATCATTCTTTGTATTTACTTCAAAAGATACCTCTACACCCATTCCGTTTAAGATACCTTTCAAATATTCCTGAACTTCTGTAATGCAATCTGTCTTCAAAAATCCACTGCATTCATAAGTAACTCCTTTAAATAAACCACCCTTAATTTCTTTAAAGGAATAAGCTACTTCTTCTTCACTTGCATTTAATTTTTTTAAAACTAACTTTAATGCTTCATCTTTTGTTTTAGCCGCATTATTTACTACATTCATGATTATTTTCCTTTCTTATGACCTTTTTCTTTATCTTTTTTATCTTTTTTCTTATCTTTCTTTGGAACTATGATTCTATCTTTCTTATCATTCTTCTCATCGATTTTCTTAAATATAAAGTTCTGTAAAACAACAAATCCATTCGTTGCAATCCAGTATAAAGCAATTGCCGTTGATAAATATAAGGATGCAACCGAAATCATAATAATCATAAATTTAAAGATAAACTGTGTTTGTCGCTCCATGTCTTGATTGCCAGTCTGAGTTGTTGACATCGAATTTCTAAATGACAAATACGTTGTTAAAATAATTAATGCAATAATAATTAAATAAGCCCATTGATGATATTCAAACAAACCTTTCATTGGTGTTTGACCTAAAGTAAGACCTAAGAAAGTATCTTCAAATATCGCTGGAGTCCGATTAATCGCTTGTAAGAAAGCAAAGAAGAGTGGAAGTTGAATAAAAGCAAGCAAGCAACTACCAAAAGGACTAATATTATACTTTTTATAAACCATCATCATTTCTTGGGATTTAGCAAGCATCGATTCATTATCAGTCTTATTTGCATATTTCTTTTCAATACGCGCAATTTCTGGTTGAGCTTTTTTCATATTACTAGATTGTTTCATTGTCTTTCTAGAAATCGGTAATAAAATAAGTCTGATAGCAAGTCCAATTAAAATGACAGCTAAACCAAAACTATTAATTAGATATCCAAGTTTTAATATAAGGAAAGCTAAAGGTTTAACAAATATTCCTTCCCAAATACCATCAGATTCATTGCTTGATAACTTAAATTCACTACATAATGGTAAATCTTCATAATTAATCTTTGTTTGATCCCCATATTCTTTATATAAAGCATCCAACTCTGGATCTTCTGGTCGACACAAAATATCTTTTTGAAGAATTTGCCCCGTACTTTCATATTCCACTGGAGCACCATCCTCATCCATAATATAATTGCTATTTCCACAAGCAGTTAAAGAAAATACCAATAATACTAAAATTCCAATTTTAATTTTTTTCATTTAAAAATCCTTTCTGTAATAAATGCACGAAATGTTCTTCCATCAAGGAGTAAGAAATAGTTTTAACTCCTCTTCTTACCATTATAATATAATTTTTTTGTTTTGGAAATAAGTTTTTATATTTATCAATCAAAGTTCTAAGCTGTCTTTTCACTTTATTTCTTTCTACAGCATTTCCAAACTTTTTACTAACAGCTAAACCAAATTTAGGCAATTCTTCTTCCTTATCCATATAATATATATGATAAATTTGATTTTTCAAACACTTCCCACCATTAATTATATCATTAAATTCATCATTTTTCTTAACAATTTCATATTTTTTCATGTAATCACCCACTAAATTAAGAAAAAAAATACCACTAGAAAGAAAGTGGCTACTTAGATAAAACTTTACGACCTTTTTTACGTCTATTTTTTAAGATATTAGTTTCTTTTCTAGCAAAAAATCCATGTTTTTTAGCTTTTTTACGATTATTAGGTTGAAATGTACTTTTCATATCGGGACACCTCCTTAAAAACTCAGTGGTTTAATTATAATATTTTATTGGTATTTAGTCAAGTTTTTTTGAGGATTTAGGCCAAGAAGAAAAATAGTTATCAACTTTTTATAAACATGGTGCTTCGAGAGATAAAATTTATAAACATTTTTATCCACACACTTTTTCGCTTAAATTGTGAATAAATATAAAGTTATTCACAATTTAAAAATTTCAAAAAATCCCCGTAAAAACGTCTTCTCGTGTATCATAATTGATAGTTATCCACATAATTCACATTTTTTCTATCAATTCAAATTTGTGAATAAATTCTAAAATTTAAAAAAAATTTGTGGATAGTGTTGATAAATGGCTAAAACTACGGTATTATAGATGTTAATCGCTGTGGATAACATGTGAATGAAAAAAAAATGTCATTTTTAGACTTTAAAATAATTTAAAAATGCGATACAATTAATGTGTAAAAAGTCCAGACTGTGGGGTGAGGTTAAGTTGGATAAAGACGAATTACTAAAAAAATTTCTAGATAATATATATAAAGAAATCAATCCTGCATCCTATCATGCCTGGTTTAATGATTTAAGCATTGTCTATTTAACAGAAGATAAAATAACATTTAAAGTTCCCATGGAAATTCATAAAAAAATGCTTGGAGACAACTATTATTCTTTAATCGAAAAAACTCTAGCCAGTATTACAAATATAAATTATGATATTGAATTTGTTTTAGAAAGCGATATTGAAGAAACACCAGCAGAAGTTGTTAGTAAAACAGAAGATACTAACAAAAATTTTCAAACAAACTTAAATCCCAATTTGAACTTTGATAACTTTGTTGTAGGTGACACAAACCGACTTGCCAAAGTAGCAGCCATGGCTGTTGCTGAAGCTCCCGGTCGAATACACAATCCTTTATTTATATACGGAAAAAGCGGACTAGGAAAAACCCATTTAATGCATGCGATAGGTAATTTTATAACAGAGAACTCTAACCGAAAAGTACTTTATTGCACT
>CALVHK010000084.1 GCA_944327405.1 uncultured Bacilli bacterium
TTCTTTAAACTAATAGAGGGGGATAATCATGAAGAGTAATTTATGGAATATACTAAAAAAAGAATTAAGAGAAATGTTTCGGGATAAAAAGTCACTAGCGATGATGCTTGTTATTCCTATATTTATTCCTTTAATTATTATTGGTATGTCAGCCGTATTTGAAGGAACAATGAATATGCCGATTACTGATTATAATACGATTGGGTTTGATTATGAGTTAAATAGTGTGGAAGAAAGTATAGCTCAAGAATTACAAATTAATGCTGTCTATGATACGGAAAATCGTTTAGAAGAGAAGTTTTTAAGTGGTGAAATTGATTTATATGTAACCAAAGAGGGAGACATCTACATCATGCATGGAAGTGATAGTGATACTACTCAGTATGCTAGTGGGTTAGTAGAAAGTTATTTTGATGCTTATAAAGCATATTTACAAACAGATTATTTAGCGAATCATAATGTGGATGCAGACGAAGTGTTAGATATCATAGTATTAGAAAGTGATATGGGAACAGAAGAAAATTTCTTTGCTAGTTACATTATTAGTTATGCTTTCTTATTTATCATTATGGCTATTACGGTATCGGCTACTTATCCGGCTACAGATACCACTGCGGGTGAAAAAGAAAGAGGAACTTTAGAAACTCTTCTTACTTTCCCTATTAAAAGCAGGGATATTATTGTTGGTAAATTCTTAAGTGTTACTGTGGCTTCGATTATCACAGGACTCATTAGTTTGGTTTTAGCAGTTATCTCTTTAAAGGTTGCAAATGGCATGTTTAGTATTTATGAGGGAGTAGAGTTAATGCTTTCTCCGGCAGCTCTTTTATATGCAGTAGTAGTAATTCTTGCTTATTCCTTCCTTATTAGTGGTTTATGTATTGCCATTGCTAGTAAATCCAAAACATTTAAGGAAGCTCAAAGTGCTTTAACACCACTCATATTTGTTTCGTTATTTCCTGGATTAATCGCTTTCATGGTAGGTATTACAACCAACAATGTTACTGCTTGTATTCCTTTCTTGAATTACACGATTATTTTCTCGGATATGGCTAATGGATATGTCAATGGGCTTCATATTATTTTGATGTTAGCATCTACTATTTTAATCATTGCCATTGTCTTAAGAGTGATTATTAAACAATATAAAAGTGAGAAAGTGTTATTTGGTTAATGGAAAGTTTTGTAGTAGAGATCAATGGAGAAGAGATACCTTTAAGAATTGTAAGACGGAATAACAAGAACATTTATTTTCGCTTTGATACGGATGGTGCCTTAGTAGTAAGTGCTAATCCAAGAATTAGTGCTAAGAAGATTTTAAAGTTAGTAAAAGAAAATGAATCATCTTTAGAGAGTATGTATAAACGAATAAAAAAGCGAATGGATGAAGAGGGAGAAATACGGATACTTGGACTCAAATATGATTTAGTAATGGATGAAAACGTGCAAGATGTTTATTTTGATAATGGTGCCATTTATGTACGAAATTTAACGATGCTTAATAAATACTTAAATAAACTTACTAAACAAGTATTTTCGGAAGAAATTGATCGTATTTTGGATATTATGCCAGGAATTCCGGAATTTACTTTAAAGGTGCGGAAGATGAAATCCAGGTGGGGAGTTTGTAATTATGTGAAAAAAACAGTAACTCTAAATTCCGAACTGATTAAATATGAAAGAGGTATTATTGATTATGTTATCGTTCATGAATTTAGTCACTTTACCCATCACGATCATAGTAAGGCTTTTTGGTCGTTGGTAGGAAAGTATTATCCGGATTATAAGATGGCAAGAAAGGAGCTTCGAGGATAATGAAGATAGAATCAGTAAATAACTCTAAGATAAAAGAGTGGGTGAAATTAAAGAATAAGAAATATCGTGATGAAGCGGGTGTGTTTCTAGTTGAAGGAGATCATCTGATGAATCAAGCCCTTATTAAGGGAGTGGTAGAAGAAGTAATTTCAACAGATGAAACCATGGAAATACCGGGCGTTCCTTTTTATCTAGTAACAGATAGTATTATGAAGAAATTATCTAGTCAAGTGAGTTTTCCCAAAGTCATTGGTGTTTGTAAAAAGTTAGAAGAAAAGGAAGCTTATGGAGTTGTATGCATGCTTGATAATATTCAAGATCCTGGTAATTTAGGAACAATTATTAGAAGTGCGAAAGCATTTGGAATTGATACCATCATATTAAGTAAAGATTCCGTAGATTTATATAATGATAAAGTTGTGCGTGCTAGTGAAGGAATGATGTTTGATTTAAATATTATCAGACGAGATTTGGAAGAGGAAATAAGGAAATTAAAAAATAATGGCTATAAAATATATGGAACGGATGTTTTAAAAGGAAATGATTTAAGAGAGATAGCTTTTTCTTTAAAGAGTGCAATTATTATTGGGAATGAAGGCTTGGGAATGAAAGAAGATTTAAAAACATTATGTGATGATTTCATTCATATCTCTATTGATTGTGAGAGTTTAAATGCTGGTGTTGCTGCTAGTATTATATTTTATGAGGTGAAGAAATGAAACCGATGCGCTTAAAACAAGAAGAGGCTGACTCTCATGTGAAACGTTTTTTACTCCAGCATACCAATTGTTCGGAGCTTGTTCAGATTATTACCAATGTTTATGATGATAAAATAAGTTATTATTTAATCGATCAGATGATGTATCAAGATGGTGTTTATAAACGACTTACGCCTCTTAAGAATCATGAGTATTTTCAAATATTAAAACAAAGCTTATATCAAAAAGGGTATGATGTTGTTCGTATAAATCCACTGATACGTGATGATTTAAGATACGAAGTGTATTTTCGGGTTTATGAAAGAGGAAATGGTAGAAATAGGAGGATAAAGTGAATTTAATTTGTGTTGGGACAATTGTAAACACGCATGGAATTAAAGGAGAAGTTAGACTTTTAAGTAGCTTTGAAGAAAAAACACGAGTGTTTAAAGAGGGCTTTAAAGTTTATATTGGTGAAGAAGAGACTGAAGAGACTATCCAAACTTACCGCCGTCATAAACAATTTGATATGCTTACTTTTGTAGGTATTAATGATATTAATGATGTGTTGAAATATAAGGGCAAGAAAGTATACATTAATAAAGATGATTTAGCTTTAAAAGATAATGAGTATTTATTAGAAGATTTAATTGGTATGAATGTTGTATGTGATGGAGATGTTCTGGGGATTGTTAGTGATATTTTTGAGACCAAAGCTGGAAAATTATTGTATGTTACATTTGCAAAAAATTACTATATCCCTTATAATAATTATTATATAAAACAAGTTGATGTGCAAAAGAAAACAATATATGGAAAACATATTAAGGATTTGATATTATGAGAATTGATATTTTAACGTTATTTCCGGGAATGTTTGAAGGATTTATTCATGAAAGTATTATTAAAAGAGCGATCGAAAAAGGGCTAGTTGAAATTAATTTAGTAAATATTCGAGATTTTACTCTTTTAAAAAACGGTCAAGTGGATGATACTCCATATGGGGGAGGATCAGGAATGGTACTCATGTGTGAGCCAGTGGTAAGAGCAATTGAATCCGTGAAAACAGATGACGCGAAAGTTTATTTGACCTCACCACAAGGAGTAACTTTTACCGATGATGTTGCTAGTCAAATTTATCATGAAACTAAGCATTTAATACTCGTATGCGGTCATTATGAAGGCTTTGATGAGCGTATCAAAAACTTTGTTGATGGAGAGATTAGCATTGGTGATTATGTTTTAACCGGTGGAGAAATACCAGCGATGGCGATTACCGATTGTCTTACGAGATTTATACCAGGAGTGATTGATGAGGAGTCTTTTCAAAATGAATCTTTTAAAGATGGGTTGCTTGATTATCCGGTATATACCAAACCAAGAGAATTTCGAGGATTAAAGGTGCCAGAAGTATTATTAAGTGGCGATCATAAAAAAATAGAAGAATATCGTCATAGCGAACAAATAAGAGTAACGAAAGAGAAAAGACCGGATTTACTGAAGTAGGAGGTGTGTGATGAAGGGTTTTACGATGAAGAGATTAGAAGGAATTTATGAATTAGAACAATTTGATTACCATATCAAGGGATTTCATTATCCGATCAAGAAAAATAAAGCAGGTAGTTTAAAAATAAAGGAGTTAGTCATCGTAAGCCCGGATATTATCACCGCCTTAATTTGTCATAATTTTAATAAGAAATATCAGCATATTGTCGAGTATTTTTTTCTAAATAGTGATTTTGATGATGATGCTACAGGAACGAATCTTTTAATGGCTTTAGATGAAGTAGCACGTCTTCGTACCATTATTATTAATAAATATAAACGTTTCTTAAAAAAGAAGGAAGAAGAAGAGCTTTTAAAGAAGTTAAAAGTCCTTGAAAATGAGCTTAGAATTAAATTAATTGATTTCAAACTCATAAAAGAACAAAGTCTAGTTCATAATAATATCGAAGAGAAAAGTAAAAGTAGATAATTTTCTCTTGAAAAATTGTGAAAAATAAGTTATAATCATTTTGCAGCTGGTAGTTATGACTCCATAGCTCAGCTGGATAGAGCAATCGCCTTCTAAGCGATCGGTCGAGTGTTCGAATCACTCTGGAGTCACCA
>CALVHK010000085.1 GCA_944327405.1 uncultured Bacilli bacterium
GCAAGTTTAATGTTCTTGTCTAATTTATATGTGTTAATTCCTTTAATTAAACCAATCGAACCAATACTAACTAAATCTTCGACGTCATAGCCGGTATTTTCATACTTTTTAGCTAGGAAAACAACAAGTCTAAGATTATGTTCGATAAGTTTGTTTTTGGCATCAACATCCCCTTTCCCTGCTTTAATAATGCAGTCTCTTTCAACACTTTCTTCTAGAGGTGGTGGTAATTTATCGGATGAACCTACAAAAAAGCATTCACTATATTTTTTCTTTAACCATAATAATATTTTATTTATCATATATCCTCCAATATTTTATAATTTAATAAGCAATCTACCCCATTTAATTTAAATGATTCTTCACTTAAACCAATTAAGTAGTTCTTTAATAATTTATCGTTCACATAAACTCCTTTTGGTTTAACACATTCGAGTAAACCATGATGATTTAAGGAATTGTACGGTACATACATGGGACTTCTAATATTGATGCAGCCTTTTATTTTCTTTTTATTAATTAAAATGATTGGTTTATTTGTAATCGGATCAACGAGTTTATTGCCGGTATCTAGAAATCCAGTTACCTTTAACTCATAGTCATTATTAAATACTATGCTTACTTTGTAATAATAATTCTTTATTTCTTTTAGAGCCTTAATACTTTTTACAAAGATATATAAAATTAAAGGTGCAATAAGAAGTAAGATTAAATAATTTAGATTTTCATACTCGATATTTAAATAGTAAGTGAATCCTCCAAGGATAATACTTGTCATATATAAATAAAGAGAATTATATAGTGTGTATTTGATGTTTTTGTAACCGAAAGCAATAATTACCATAACTAGTCCCATGAATATTTTTAGAATGGATAAGAGAATGCTGTTAATGGGTAGGAATAAACTTAAAAGAGTTATTTCTCCAAATAGAGATGCTAGAACTAGACGATAGATTTTGCTATATCTTTTTAGAGCTATATTGACGGTTAAAAGGATTAAAAAATCAAATAAAAAATTAACAATTATTAATAAATCAATATAAATAATCATAGTATCACCAAAATGATTATATATCATTAAGATTAAGAAAAATGTCAAATTAAATACTAGCATTTAAAAAACTGTGCATACACAGTTTATTCTTCCTCATCAAACAAATCTTTGATACTAATGTTTAAGGCTTCTGCAAATATTCCTAAAGTATCTAGTCTCGGTCTTCTTATCACGGCAAGACTTTCAATATCTCTGATGTATTGATAAGTAAAACATGTTTTTTCCGCTAGCTCTTGTTGCGTTAAATTTGCTTTCAATCTATATTTCTTAATATTTTTTCGAACTAAAATATAATAATAATCCCCATCTTTATAATTCATCATACTACCACCTAACAATATTTTCTCAAAAAATTTATAAAAAATACGTCTTTTATTACACGACAATTAATGTTATAATTGTTTTAGGAATGTGAGGTAGCTATGAAATTAATTAATTACAAGTATTTGGATAAAAATAGTCAGCAACATGAAAAAGGTGTAATTTTAAAAAATGGAGATATTATTCATGTTGTTGCTGATAATACAAGTCATTCAGAAATTATTATTCAATGTAAAAAAGATGTTCTTTGTGTTTATAGTAAAGAAGAATATAAAGACATAAAAAAAGAATAATTTAATCTTGTTAGTCAAAAAAAATCTCACACTAAGTGAGAATTTTTTATTTATATTACTACAATTAGAACGGAAAATAAGTTTACCAAAGTAAACTTGGTTATTTTTAAACACAACTTAATCAAATACCTTTAACTAGGCAATGGTTATTTTTTATTGTATTATTGATATTCCGTTACTATAAATATAAGTATTACTAGTAAAGCCATAGTTATCTTGTGCTTTTACTCTTACTATTATGGATTTTGCATTAGATGGTATAGAGATATTATATGTGGTATTACTAGTGGTTGCTGCTGTAGTCCAGGATGATCCTCCATCTGTGCTGTACTCATATTGATAACTTATTGTGCCACCATAACTATTGGAATGAGCATTTACTGTGGCAGCAACATTGGATCCTGATAAAGAAAGCGTTACACCATTAGGATCAATGACATCACTTCCTTGATAGGTGTACCAGTAAGAACCGGATGTACCATCTGTTGGATAGGTTGAAGAAGATATACTAGATATTGTTCCGTTTAAAGATCCTTTAGAAATCATTACAGATAGTGGATAAACATCATAAAGTGACAGCCAAAGCATATTACCTACAAATCCATATGCACTTACATATGAGTTTTCATCCGTTTTATAAACTCCATAATCTGTATCCGAAAACCCTTTAACTCTCATATAGCTATTTGCCGGAAGAACTAATGTGCCACTCTTATTATCTATAATCATATTTTCTGATTGTAAGCCATACAGTGATATTTCCCCAGAAGAAGAAATTGAATAATTTGTATAATAAGAAACTTCAACCGAAGAAACTGTTTCTGCATTACCAGCATTTTGATATTGTGTTACACTCGTTTTTTCCCCTTGCTCTATTTCTTGCAATGTGCTATATCTTCCCCATACATACCTATTTGTATTACTAACATTTCCTATTTGGACTGGACTTGTTGCTATGATATTGTTACCTTTTTTATCTGTGATGGATGCTTGAACGATCGCTGTTCCATTTGCTATTCCAGTTACTACCCCAGTTTCTTCATTAACACTTGCATAACTGCTCCCTGAAGTTATGGAATAGGTAATGCTTTCGTATTCGGCATCTACCGTTAAATTTGGATTTGATGTGTTATTTACTGTTGTTGCATTATAGGCTAGTGATGCTGTCGTAATTCCTGGAGCACTATTAAAATATAAAGTACATTTTGTTCCTTTCGTTGTAAATGGCGTGATACTAAAAGCTTTGGTATCACTATCATAGTTTAATGTTAAATTTTCTATTGTTGTACCATCTTTGTAAGTACATATGCTTTGAGTTGTATCTAACGTGTATGTTTCGCTTTCATCTAAAGCTTCTACTTCCTCACCATCTACATAAATAGCTACAATATTTAAATCTGCTAAACTATAATTTACTGTTCCATTAATGAGTGGCATACTCTGGGCTGTTCTATATTTTGCTCTCGTAAATGTTAAAACACATGCAGCAATAATTGCTACTACCACTACCCCAATAATAATATTTCTTTTTAAATGACTTTGCTTTACTGTTTCAAAAGGCATATTATCCCTACTTTCTCATCTATCCTAGCATAGTTTAAAATAAAATTCAGTACGTTCGACAAAGGTTGTCAAAACATCTCTTAATACGTACTCTTTGTACTATTGTTATATATTTATATTATAGTTATATTTTGCCTATAAGTCAATTGCTTTTAGTTAAAATTTATCTTTGCTTTGGAACAGTGATGCTCTACTTCATTTATTTCTACTTTTTTTAAAGGTAAAATATAACTAGCTAAGGTATAATTATTGGAAAGTTATGGTATACTGCTTTTAAGAAGGTTTGGAAAATGAATAGATTAAGAGAACTAAGAGAAGATAGAGACTTGTTTCAAAAAGATATTGCTGAATTGATTCATATCGATCAGTCTAATTATAGTAAATATGAACTTGAAAAAATTAATATTCCTATTGAAACATTACATTTGTTAGCAGATTTTTATGGTACATCTATAGATTATATTCTTTATCGCACAGATGTTAGGAAGGCTTATCCGAAAAGTATTGTAAATGAAAAAACAACTCAAATGAACTAGAGTTGTTTTTTACATGTCAAATAAACTTAATTGACTTGTTTCTGGCAAGTTACCAAATACTCCTAAACTTCTTAGTTTATCCACGGTTGTTCCATTGACATGACCGCGCATGCTAAAGTCTTCAATGCTGTAGAATGGTTTGATGTTACGCTCTTCAATAATTTTGTTGGCTACACTATCCCCTAGTCCATCCAAAGTTCTAAAAGGACAAATAAGGGTTACGCCATCATCGGCTAGAATAAAGTTTTTACCATCACTTTTCTCAATATCAATGTTACCAAATTTGAATCCTCTGGCTGTTGCTTCTAGACTAAGCTTTAATGTTTCAAGTACACTTGCTTCTTTATTCGTAGCATTAAATCCTTTATTTATTATTTCATTCATTCTTGTTTTTATCGCATCATACCCTTTTACCATAGTTTCTAACTCAAAATCATCAAACCTGGTTGAAAAGTAAGTTGCATAATAAACGCCTGGCATATGGACTTTGAAATAAGCAATTCGAAAGGCACTCATAACATAAGCTGCCGCATGGGCTTTTGGGAACATGTATTTGATCTTTTCACAAGAATTAATGTACCAGTCAGCTATACCGGCCTCTTTCATTTCCGCTTTAAATTTTGCCCATCCTTCTGGATCTTTGCTCGCTTTTCCTTTACGAACAAACTCCATAATTTTGAAGGCTTTAATTGGTTTCATGCCATTATACATTAG
>CALVHK010000086.1 GCA_944327405.1 uncultured Bacilli bacterium
ATATTAGCCATATTTTGTTTTTACTTTTTAGAAAATGCGACAATATTAGCGGTGAATTAGTATGAATTATGGTATTAAATTAAAATCGATTAGAACTTCAGAACTTTTAAGTCAAGAAAAAATTGCAGATATGCTTAATATAAAAAGAAGTACTTATAAAGAATACGAGGTACAAAATAGTATTATTCCTTCTAAGTATTTATGGAAGCTATGTGATATTTTTAATGTCTCTATTGATTATATATTTGATTTTACGGATGTAAAGCAATATCCTAATATTAAAATGAGATAGATCAAAATGTAGGTGGAAAAAGATTAAAAGAATTTAGAAAAGAGCAAAAGCTAACTCAAGAAAAACTCGCATCTGAACTTAATACAACTCAATCAGTTATTGCAGATTATGAAAGAGGAAGATATTTAATTGCCACCCCTTTTCTTTATCAAATTTGTCATAAGTATCATATCTCTGCTGATTATCTTTTAGGCAAAATAAATGAGCCAAAGTATTTAAAATAGCTTTGGCTTTTTTCGTGTCGAATTTCATGTCGGAATTTGTCGAACGCTTTTTCTTGATTTTTTTAGGTTTATCCCTGATAATATAGTCTCGAGCATTGGGGCTAATGCTTTTACTTATATAATGACTATTTTTTATCTCCTTACTCTCTGGGGTTTTGGTTGTAGAAAGTAGGTGGTTTATATGGAGTTACGAATAACAGTGATGTTACCGTTTAAAAAAACATTAGTCATAACGATACGACTAATGTCTCACCACAAGTAGGCATTAGATCGCACCCCAATGCTCTACAAATTTATTTTAGCATATTCTATTTTTTTTTGCAAACTTTTTCGTGTCGAAATTACATGTCGGAATTTGTCGAACGGTTTTTCTTGATTTTTTTCTTCATCTAAGTCATAATATTATCTCGAGTATTAAGGAGCAATGTTTGCCTTTGTTCTTTTCCATTCTATTGGTTTTACCATTCTTTACTCCTCAGGGGGTTCGGAAGGAGTGTGAAAATTATGAAGGTTCGGTTAAAAGTAATTTTACCACGAATCAAAATAGCATTGGTCTTTGAGATAACAACCAATGCCTCTAAACAAATGTAGGCAGTTGGATTGTCTCCTTAATGCTCTACAAATTTATTGTATCATATCTTCTTTTTTTTTACAATCATTTTTGTATCGAAATTATTCTTGGTAATATGCTCTTATATCATTCATCATATTGGAATTAAACTTTCCTTCTTTAATCATGGTAATTTCAAATTTATATGGAGGATAGATTCTAGCTTTATCTTCATCTGTATCCCCTATGTATGGGGTTTCCAATATTTTAGGAACATTACTTAATAATTCATGATTGATGATTTTTAATAATGCATCAAAACCAATCGTGCCATAACCAATGTTGGCATGCCTGTCTTTATGTGCACTCATAGGATTTTTCGAATCATTTACATGAACACATTTAATGTAGTTAATTCCCACTATCTCATTAAATTCATTTAAAAAGTCATCAAACTTACTCATGTTATAACCGGCATCATTTAAGTGACAAGTATCGATGCATACACCAATTAAATCTTTTCTTTCGATATTGTCAATTAAATATTTGATTTCTTCTAACGTACAACCTAGTTCTGTTCCTTTGCCAGCCATTGTTTCTAGAAGTATTGTTACACTAGAATCATTTTTTAAGATTTGATTTAGGGCAAATACAATGTTGTCTAGGGCAATGTCTCTATCTATTCCGACACTTGATCCCGGATGAAGAACAATATATTTTACTTTCATTTCTTCACATCTTTTAATTTCTTGGGCTAAAAAATTAATACTAAAATCATACTTTCTTTCATCTAAATTATTAGCTAAATTAACAATGTAGGGAGCATGACATATTACCGTATTAATATCGATTCCGTTTTCTTTCATTAGCCTCCAAGCTTCCTCAGTATTATCCATGTCAATTGGTTTACGTAAGGTATTTTGAGGTGCTCCAGTATAAAACATGAATGTATTTGCACCATAACTTAAAGCTTCTTTGAGGCTTCCTAGTAAACCATCACGCCCAAAGGATACATGTGAACCTATAATCATTTTTATCACCTAGGTATATTATAAATGATTCATTAAAAAAAATCTAGCTTTAAACTAGATTTAATTCATACTACAAGTTGTTGATGCAGCCTCAGCTGATGCTTCAACGTCATCACTTGTTACATCAGGAGTTACCCCATTAATCATGTATTGACCGTTTGATAACCATATATGGTAGGTATAATTACCGTTTTCTCCTACTTCAATCGAAATACTTCCGGTATAATTTTCATCATCTTTTTCAATTAGACCAGAATCAATTAGTTCATCATAAGTATAACACTCAGAACTTGAAGAATTATTTTGGACGTATAATGTTTGGGCTGCTGTGACTAACGTATTGGCCTCCATAGCTAATACTTGTTTCCTTGCACTATCAGCCATAGGTACTACCGCATTGGTTGCAATTAATACAATTACAGACAATATAACAATAACACTTAATAATTCAACTAACGTAAAACCTTTTTTATTTAAATTCTTCATACTTTCACCTTCTAGATTAATTATATCAAAAATCTAGGTTTAGTCAACTCTTAAATCATAATTTTTCGTTAGTTTCCTAAAAAAATGTCGATTAGTTTAAAAAGTTTTTTATTCCTACAGCTCTGGTATGTTTTATGCATTCCCATTTCTTTGTTCTTTTAAATAGGCAAAGGATATTAATTGGGACCCAGGTTAGAAGGAAGAAAGAAAATCCTAGTATTCCTTTGTAATGATCTTTTATTTTCTTGTGAAGAAGCTTTACAACAAATATATTTAAGATAATACTTCCTATATATAATAGTCCAAAGAAATACAGACTTGATAAATCGATTACCAGTGTGTTTACCATCAATCCTTTTATAAACTTCACAATAAATAGCATGAAGGGTAATACGAATGATATTACTTGAATTAAAGGAGTTAAATAATAGAGCAAAGTATCAAAGGAGCAGAATGATCCAGACTTCCAAAAGCTTTTTATTAAACTTCCGCCATATCTTGATAGACAAGCAAAACACCCACTACTCCATCTTTTTCTTTGAAGCCATGATGCCTTAAATTTAGTAGGATGCTCATCATAAGTGATCGCATCTTTGGCAAATCCTATTTTAATATGATTTAGAGCACACATTCCCGTAAATTCACTATCTTCGGTTAACGTTTTCACATTAAAGCCATACTTGTCAATTACACACTTTTTGATACAAAAGCCTGTCCCATTGATCGCAGCACTTCGGTTTAAAACTCTTCTTGAATTGTTGTAAAAAACATTTTGTAAATAGTAAAACATAGTATAACTTCCAGTTAAATAATTGTCACTTGGATTTTTGGCATCTCGAAATCCTTGGGCTACTAAGTAACCTTCATTTAAAGTGTCATTCATTTTCAAAAGAAAGTTCTTATCCACAATATTATCAGCATCAAATATGACATAAGCATCATAAGGGCTATTTTCTAACTGATCGAAGGTGTATTTTAAGACTTCACCTTTACTTTTTACAGGAATATCAATATCTATAATTTTAGCATTTTTACTTTCAGCTAACCCTCTGGTCTTATCGGTACAATTATTAGGTATCACATAATAATCATAGTGCTCTTTCGGATAATTTTGGGATATGATTGAATCTAGAATATCTCCAATTACCAATTCTTCATTTCGAGCTGGTATTAAAACGGCAAATTTGTGATAAGTTTTTGATGTAACTTTTCTTTTACTTTTTTTGAAGGTAAAAAGAGAAGTCAACACAAAATACACACTAAATAGAAAACATAAAATCATTATTACATTATATACTATCATCATTTTACTTCATCCTTTTTATTATTTCTTCTTTCGTTAGACCATACGTCTTTAATTCACTGACTAAATTATCAATTCTTTCGATTAATTCTTCGATTTTTAAATCTTTCGCTTTATCTATATTATCGCTTATAAAAGTTCCTTTGGTTGATTTGGAAATGATTAGACCATTTTCTTCTAGAATATCATAAGCTTTCTTTACCGTATTGGGATTAATTCCTAGATCATAAGCAAGAGCGCGCACACTAGGAACTTGCGTGCCTGATACAAGTATTCCTAGCGTGATCTGTTTTTCAAACTCACGAACAATTTGCTCGTAAATAGGTTCTCTTTTGGTATAATCAATATTAATATTCATTAATAATACACTCCATTTTCTTGCATATTATGATATTCTTCGATTAATCGTATATATTCCGGATTATTGCTTATTTTTTCTTTATAAGAGTCAAATTCGATTTTGAATGCTTCTTCATCCCCAATCGTAATCGTATAATCTTTCAGATCAAACACGCGAATATACATACTCT
>CALVHK010000087.1 GCA_944327405.1 uncultured Bacilli bacterium
ATATTCATTTAAGAAATAATCATCGGTCATGCCAGCGATATAATCGATAACTATTCTTTCTTTTGTGTTATTTTTAATATATTCTTTTTGCATATTTTCTAAGTAAGAATAAATAATTGGTGAGGAAGTATTGTTTGTTTTTAGATCTTCTAAGTATGTATCAAATAGTGTTTCAAACATCTCTTTTAGTTCTTGTAATTCATCCTTTGTCATTGCCTTGTTATAAATGTGCTCATAATTAAATTTCTTTAATTCTACAATAGCTTTATACACATCATCACTTAATCTAATATAGTTTTTGTTATAACTATTGTTAATAATATCTAAGATACAAGTATTGATGATTTCTTTGGTTGTATTTCCAAGTACTCTTGTAATATTTTCGGGAATATCGCTTCTTTTCAGTAATTTTAATCTTACCGCATCATCAATATCTCTACCTAAATAGGCAATTAAATCACTTACTCTTACTACACACCCTTCTAGTGTCATAGGGCGCATTCTGGAAAGTATATTTTTATCTTTATAGCTTGCCTCGTATTCCTCTAGAAATTCTTCTTTTGTTTTTTCCTTAGGATGGTACTCTCCTAGGGCAAACTCACCATTATGACACATGATGGCATCTAGTACTTGAACCGTGATGTTTAGCCCTTTTCCATAATTTTCTAGGAACATCAAGTTTCTTACACTTTCAATATTATGATTGAAATAACCTTCGTTATGTTTTAAGCTTAAATCATTTAATATGTATTCTCCTTGATGGCCGAAGGGAACATGGCCTAAGTCATGGCCGAGTGAAGCTGCTTCTATTAAATCTTCATTTAAGCCTAGAGCTCTTCCTATGGTTCTAGCAATCTTGCTTACAAATTGTACGTGAATCATTCTTTTGGATACATGATCGTGAAACACCTTAGAGAATACCTGGGTTTTATCTTGGTAGCGGATAAAGGCTAGAGAATAAATAATGCGATCAATATCTCTAAAAAAAGGAGTTCTTATATCATCTTTATTTTCTTTCAAATAAATGGCATATTCATCCTTGCAGGCATATTTACTTAAGTGTTTGTTATGACTATTCATTTTTAAATATATTTCTTCTTTCATAAATCCTCCTTCTTAACTATACCAAAAAGCAGGCAAAAAATAAATCCTAATTTCAGGATTTATTCTGTTGTAGTTTCTGTTTGGTATAAATCTTGTAAACCTAATCTGTCTAAGATGCGATATAGATTTTGTTCGATTGTAGCCATATCACTTTCTGGTATATCATCCACGTAGATAGCATTTTCCGTATCAAGTGTAGTAAGTGACCTTTTTTCTAGGGATATAACCCCTCTTATGCCAATTGTTTCTTCTACTCCATAAGAAGAAGTTGCAACATTTAAATCCATATCAGCACTTATTCTTCTTGATGATGTATCAATATTTGTTATATCCATAGTCATGCTAGCCTCATCGCTTTCATATACTACATTTAAAGTTGTATTTGAAAAATCAAGCTCTATAGTGTAAGGAATATCACTTTCTGTCGCAATAGATAAGTGATAAGCTTCACCGTTAGAATATATATTAATTGTAGCAGCATCACCATTAATTTCAACATTATTTAAGTTCATGTTTAACTCATTATCTAAATAGGTAATATGAAGTATTTCTTCCTCACCTTCAATTAGTGTTGAGGCAACAATATTATTGTTATTTCGATATAGTATGAATATCGAATCTTGATATTCAGCCATTTCTAAGTCTTGTTCTAGTTGATACTCTAATGTGTTGGTATCCACCCCTTCTAGGTTAGCAAGTGAAGCCATTAACTCTTCATTTTCTAAAATAGCATTTGTAATAAATTCGTGCGTTCTTCGAGCATTTTTTTCGTCTAGAATGTAAGCGATGCGATCACAGTCAACGATTTCGTCATTTATAATAATAGATTCATCTTCCACTACAAACTTTCTTTCATCGAGTGATGCAATAACAATATCTTTCATTTCTCTTAATATTACTCTTATATCATCAAGTGGCAGCTCTAACTCTTCGGTTTGTAAATCTTCAAAACTTAGGTCAGATTCCCCAAAGTCAATTATGTTTTCATATAAATCTGTACTTTGTAAATACATGTGATTATTCATGTAAGAATAGAGGAAGTTTAAAATGTGGTTGTTATTTGTAGATAAATTCATCTCTACATTCATAATCTCTCGGGCAACATCTAGACCCAGAGAAACATCAAAATCATAGTCTTCAATATGCTCAAATCCTTCCAAGTCTCCATAAATATTAAACTCGGAATTAACGATAAATGGTTCTTCTAAATAATCTAATTGGAAGGTTGTATTTCCATTTTCATCTAGATAAGAACTTATGAGTTCATAAGTTTCATTAATTGTTCTTTCATATACTTCTTTGGGATCAATTGCTAAAGCTCTAAATCCTACATAAAGGCCAATGGCTATGGCAATAAGCAACAGACCAATAATCAATATGATTTTCCAAGCGTTATTTTTTTTCTTTTCGACAAAACCACCTTTAAAATTTCCTATATCATAATTCATGTCATACACCTCTTTACCTTCTGTTATTATTTTAGCAAATTTTTCTTTTTTTGCCTATCCTGTTTTGTTATTTTTTTGTAAAACTGTTTTGTTCTTTTTATTAATAGGACGAAAATAATGATAAATAAAACGAGACTGATAAAAGAAAAGATGAGAATTATTATGATGATTGTGGGAATATTTTCAACTTGTTCTTCCCTACTTTTCATTTCTAATTCCATTTTTTCATATTCGTTTGTTAAACTTAAGGCAAGCGTTTCATTTTCTTCATACGTACGATCACTGTAATTTAGAAAATATTCTTTTAATTCACTTGATAAAAAACTTCCTGATTCATAATACTCCTTTAATGTATCAATATATTCTGGTATTTCATATAAAGATGGAGTTAGATTGCTATTAGTTAAAGATAGATCATTCTCACTCTCAAATACATCGGCAACAGAATATAGTAAGTTTTCTTCTTCTTTTAGACTGAAGAATTCTAAGCCATATGGGAATTCATCAATGTAGCCCATGGGAACAGTAAGTGAGGGATAACCAATAACACTACCTAGGAAACTACCTGGAGCATTAAGACCACTACCACTGTTTAGGGTAAAGACTTTATTTTTCGTTGTCGGATAAACAATTAAATCAAGATCATAATCCGCAAAAACATCTAAAATATGATTTTCAAAAATCGATTTTCTTTCTGAAACCCTAGCTTCATCATAGGTCCAGGATCCATTACATCCTGATAAATAACCACTTAAACTATATATTTTTCCAGTAGCATTTACTAACTCACGAAAACTTCTTACTGTTCCGGTTGTTCCATTAATATATTCATTAAAGCCATCGCAAAAAGAATCTCCACTCATTGTAGATGAGGCAATACTATAGTAATAGCTGTTAATTAATTCATCAATGTAAATAATTTCTGCTCCTGCATTTTCTAGGATGGCTATTTTTTCCGTAGCTAATTCATAAATATCTTCATCCGTTTGGTAATTTACACGCACAGAAGCAGAAGTTCCTTCTAAATACCCACGAATCACACCGATTTTGATGCCTTCTAAACTATTTAATGTAGGATTATACGTGTTATCACTCGTATTAATCACACTTAAAATAAGAGCATTGTCTTCCACGGTTTTGGTAAGAATGCCTACGGTGTCTCTTGTGGTATCATAAGGGATTACACCATCGGTACTAATTAATCCTAACGTGGGTCTAAGTCCTACAAGACCGGCAGCAGAGGCTGGTGCTCGAACTGAAGAATTAGTATCTGTTCCGAGTGATGCAGCAGCAAAAGATAATGCTACAGCTACAGCACTTCCCCCACTAGAACCATATGGAGTATAGCTTGTATTAAACGCATTTCGAACCGTACCGAAACTACTATTCGAATTACCGGCTGCAAAAGCAAATTCACTCATGTTGGTACTAGCAAGAATGATTGCTCCAGCATCTTTTAGCTTTTGAATCACTTCTGCATCCTCTAAAGGATAATTATCACTTAAAGAGGCAGCGCCAGCCGTGGTAGCTAGGCCTTCTACATCAATGTTGGTTTTGACAACAATCGGAATACCATGAAGAGGACTTCGAACGTTTCCTTCGGCTCGCTCCTCATCTAGTGCTCTTGCTTCTTCTAGCGCATTCTCATTAATCTCTCTGATCGCATTAAACTCATCATCATACGCTTCAATTCGCTCTAAATAAAGAGTAACTAATAATTCACTGGTTAAATAACCTTTATCTAGGGCATC
>CALVHK010000088.1 GCA_944327405.1 uncultured Bacilli bacterium
ATTATATTATTCATGATTTGCATTTAAAGTATTATGTTCGTTATATGGATGATTTTGTAATAATACATCATGATAAACATTATTTAATGGAATGTCTAGAAAAAATAAAACATCAATTAAATAACGTTTATTATTTACAAGTAAATAAGAATAAAACAAAGATAATAAGTATTCAAGAAGGACTTGTATTTTTAAGCTATCAATTTAAAGTAAAAGATAAGAAAACAATAATTAAACTTAGAAAAGAAACTATTCATAAAGTAAAGAAAAGAGTAAAAGAAATAAATGATTTATATGATAAAGAGAAAATAACTTTTTCTAAATATTTTTCATCTCTTAATAATTATCGTTTTACGTTTAAATATTCTAATAATCATAAAATAATGAAATATATTGAAAGAAATGATTAAAATTGATATGATAGTATTGGTGAATATAATGAATTTAAAAGCTATTACCTGGAATAAGAAAACATACCAAGAATTTATTATTTATTTAAAAAGTATCAGTGAAGATGCTTACAAAGAGTTTAGCCAAAAAATTACATTTACAAAGTATGAAATGTTAGGAATAAGACTTCCCAAACTAAGAAGTATTGCTAAAGATATAAGCAAGGGAGATTATAAATCATTTTTAGAAGTATCTGAAAATAAATATTATGAAAGTGTTATGATTAAATTACTTGTTATAGCAAACATCAAAGATCTAGATGAGTGTATGTCATATTTTGATGAAGCGATTTCTCTAATTGACAACTGGGCTTTATGTGATACTTTCTGTAATAGTCTAAAAATAGTAGCCAAGAACAAAGAATATTTTTTAAATGTAATTGATGATTTAATAAAAAGCAATAAAATATACCACATTAGAGTAGGACTTATCTTGCTGTTATGCTTTTATGTTGAAGAAGAGTATTTAGATTTAATATGTAAGTATCTAGATAGTATTAAAAGTGATGAATATTATGTCAATATGGCCGAAGCATGGCTTTTATGTGAAGTATTTATCAAGTATGAAGATTTTGGCTTAAAGTATTTAGAAAATAACCAATTAAATAAATTTACCATAAACAAAACAATAAGCAAAATTCGCGATAGTTACCGGGTGTCTAAAAGCATGAAGGACTACATCACGAAATATCGACAGTAAATGATAAAATTCTGTTGACATAGAATAGAAGACATGATATATTTTTTTTAGATAAAATAATGGTAGGTGAATAATATATGCGCAAAAATAGTAAGAAGATTATTGCTATAGGAAGCGTTTTATTAGTATTAATCGGGGTGATTGGTCTAACCTATGCTTATTTTGCCGTAGGGGGAACCCAAGAAGACCTAAACTCATTTACAAGTGGTTGCTTTAGTATTTCTCTAGAAAATGAATCAGATTCCATTTCACTCGATTTAGCAGAGCCTATTACCGATATGGAAGGCCTAAAAGGAGATGCTTATACTTTTACGGTTAGAAACAATTGTAATGAAGATGCAACATATGTCGTAAATTTAGAATCTTTAAATGAAAATGAAACATCACTAGCGGAAGAATTTGTAAAAGTATCTCTATCTAGTGATACAATGGATAATGTCATATCTATTCTAGCTAACAATCAAGAAGTAACTCCCGAAATAGAAGGTGCTTATGAATCACATAATTTATATATAGGCACATTAGGCCCTAACGAAGAAAAATCATTTGAATTAAAATTATGGTTAGATTATGATGCTACTGTAGAAGCTGCTAATAAAACATTCTTATCAAAAGTAAATGTGATTGCTACTACCAATGTAGAAGATCCAGAGCTTCCCGAAGCAACATTTGCTTTAAATAATGGCAACCTAGAAGGAACACCAACTGGTGAAGTAACCGAAGCTTTATACTGCTTATCATCCGATCAAGTATGTACTCCAACCGAACAAGCACAAATAAGTGATGGCAAAATAGTAGTTGAATGGCCTATCACTCAAGAAGAACAATTTGCCTGCGTTCAAATAACGAATGCTAATGGTAGTAGAGTAATATGCTCTAATGCGTATTCTGACATCAATCCACCAAGTGATCCTCTAATGGCTTTTAATGATAACTATGATGTTGTTTTATCAGGTTCTGTTGATGATCAAAGTGAAGTAACTTATTATTATAGTTTAGATGGTATAGATTACACAGAAGGAAATACCATAAGCTTAGCTTCAACATCAACCGTATATGCTTACGCTGCCGATGCATCAGGCAATAGATCAAATATTATTCAAAGAACGGTAACTATAAATGATGCCCAAAATGATACTCCTGATGATAAATTTTACTGTAGTTATACCGGCCAGTATTACGATACCCAAAGTGAAGCAACGAATGCATGTCGGCAAACAGTAGACAACTCTTATACTGGTTCTACAAGATATTATTGTTCTCACAATGGAGCTTACCAAACATCACCAACTTGTAGCCAATCAAGCACTTATCAAGGAACACCAGTTTATTATTGTGATACATCAGGAACTTATCAATCAAGTTCTAGTTGCTCTTATACAACGAATGCTACTTCTAGAACAACTTATACTTGCCCTGATGGTTCAACATCAAGTAGTAGCTCTTGTAGTGCAACATTCTCAACCACTCACCACTATACTGTACCTTGTAGTGGTGGAACGAGTGCTTCCTATGGCTTTGTTACAACGAGTACTACTTACCCAAGTTCTTGTAGTTCCTCAAGTGGAACTTGTTCCTCATCAAGTCATGTTGGAAATACCAGAGTAACCTGTGCTGGACCAACCTATTCATGCTCTACTGGTACACTAAATGGTTCAGTTTGCAATGTATCAACTATAATTAGATCGTATACAGGGTCAAATGCAAGTACTCAATGTCAAAACAATTGCAGTTATGCATGCCTATCTGTATCTAGTACTCGATATGACTGTGTAACCGTAAGGCAAGTTGCTGCAACTAGAACGTATACTAGAAGAGTTCAAACTTGTAGACAAACTTCATCCGGATCAAGCGGAACCTATGGAACACCTGAATTCGTTAATACTACTCAAACAAATGGTGGAGCTTGTCCGAGTGGGTACACTAGAACAGGAACATCAGATGGGAATAATACATGTACCAGTATAACAGGAAGTTGTTCTTCTTCCTCTTCTTGTACTCGTTCATGGACTGCTTATTGTTCGGCAACAGCAACTGCCAATACGACCTATAGTTGTAGTTCAGGAACACTATCTGGTTCCAGATGCTATCACTATTATACAGGAGATCGATACTATCGATGTGGAAACAGATACCAAACAGGAAGTACTTGTAGTTCTACATCTACTTATACTGGTTCTACAAGATATTATTGCTCTCATAATGGAACATATCAAACATCCTCTCTTTGTGAAAACACTTCAACTACCAATCATGATACTGCCAATAGATTTTACTGTAGTATAACCAATCAATATTATAATACAGAAAATGAAGCCCAAGCAGCATGTACCAATGTGTGTTCTCGTGGTGATTACCACAATAATAGATGTTATCAAATGAGTTAGAAAGGAATATATCATGGAAGAAAAAAGAGATTATATATTAGCAATCATCATTGCTGTTGCCATAATCGTATTTACGGTTATCTTAGTCGTGTTATTAGTGAATGCTAATAATGAGGAAGAAAATTCTGAAACTACGAATACCAACACTACGAATGAAGAAACGAATAACCAAAACAATACTACTACCAATCCAGATAATAGTACAAACAAAGGGCTTGATAGTGATCATGTAGTAGACGGATTAGTATTTAGCGACATAGAATATCATTATGAAGATGGATATACTTATATATCATTTACAATTACAAACTCAACTAATGATGATAAACAATTAGGATATTATACAATAACCGCTAAAGATGATAGTGGTGTAGCACTCTTTGTTTTTGCTGATAACGTTGGCGAAGCAATAGCACCTAACGAAACAGTTAATAGAACTTTAGGTGCTGCAGGAGACTATTCTGCTGCTACTATTTTTGAGTTTAATGATGAAGAAGATTAAGGAATCATAATTGATTGCTTTTTCTTTATTTGCGTTAAATCAAGTCTACTATAAAAAAGTGCCAAAAAAATCTAAATATGATTGACTATAATATATATTACAGTTATAATCTCATCTTTGACACTTTGAAAGAAGCAAAACCTCCCAATCCCTTTATTTAAAAGGGTTTGAGAGGTTTT
>CALVHK010000089.1 GCA_944327405.1 uncultured Bacilli bacterium
ATTAATTTATTGGTGTCAGCGATAAAAATTGTTGGAGGGATTTTTTTCAATACCTTTACACTGGTGATTGACGGTATTTATACAGTCAGTGATTTGGTAACAGATGTTTTTGCATTAATTGGTATTCAAATTGGGAGAAGAAGAGCGAACAAAAATCATCCTTATGGTTATGGGAGAATATTTTTTGTTATCCTCCTATTCATGGGAATCATTGCTATTATGGTTGGTGTTTTTGTAATCTATCTTAGTTTTAAAATTGATTATCAGAAGCCATCACTATGGATTATAATTATCATTATTGGAGCTGTTTTGCTTAAACTTTATAGTGCTCACAATCTTTTTAAAGTAGGCAGGAAAACCAAAAGTGATCTACTTATTGCCTCCAGCGAGGAGTCCAAAATGGAAGCCTACTCTTCTTTCGCTTTATTTTTTATTGTTTTATTAAGTTTATTCGTTCCTAAAATTGATATGATTGGAGGAATCCTCATTGCTATTCTTTTAATATGGCAAGCACTCAAAGTGATAAAGGAAAATATTTCTTTTTTAATCGGGATTACCTATGATGATGGAATCATTGAGGACCGGGTTAGGAAAATTACAAAGAAATATCGAATTATTGATGTTGCTGATGTTTCTATTATGAAAGATGGGCCATATTATCAGATTATTCTCACGGTTAAAGCGAGAAGAAATGTGAAAGTTGCTAGTTTAATACGAGCTCAAAATAAAATAAAAAAAAAACTTAAAGCGACTACTTTAGGCCTTAAGTTCATTGAGTTTCATATTACTTGATTATTCATTGCTATAAGTTAATAGATTTTTAATGTCTTCTTCATTTAAAGTAGATAAGGTGGCATCTGCATTTCCTTCAATTAAGTTTTCACTTAAAATTCTTTTCTTATTTTGTAATTCTAGAATACGCTCTTCAATCGTACCTTTTGTAATCAGTTTGTTTACAATCACTTTTTTTGTTTGACCAATACGATGAGCTCGGTCGGTAGCTTGATTTTCGGCTTGAGGATTCCACCAAATATCCAAGTGAATGACAATATCGGCACTAGTGAGATTGAGTCCTGTTCCACCTGATTTTAGCGTCAGTAAGAAGCAACTCGCGTTATCACTATTAAACTTGTCGATTAATGGTAACCGATCACGTCCTTTGACGCTGCCATCAATACTATAAAAGCTGATATGTTCTTTTGACAACTCTTCTTTTAATAAGTCTAGAACTCTTTTAAAACTTGAGAATATTAGTATCTTATGGTGTTCTTTTACATAGTCTTTAATCATTTCCATTATTTTATCCATTTTAATACTTTCCCCATCATAATTTTCATACAAAACACGTGGGTCAATGCAAATTTGTCTTAATTTGGTTAGTAGCTGTAAAATCTTGAATCTTGATGAAGCAAAGCCTGAAGTGGCAATTAACTCTTCAATTTCTTCTTCGGTCTGTTTTAGAATGCTTACATATAATTTCTTTTGTTTATCTGGTAAATCTAAATATATGTTATTTTCGATTTTATCTGGTAAATCACTTACTACATCTTGTTTTTTTCTTCTTAAAATAAATGGCTTGATTTGATAGTTAAGACTCGATAGCTTGTTTAAATCTTCTTCGGTTACATCACTAATGTGGTATTTCTCACGAAATTTTTCTACACTATTTAAGTAACCGGGCATAAGAAAATCAAAGATGCTCCAAAGTTCTGTAATAGAGTTTTCTAAAGGTGTTCCTGTTAAAGCTATTTTAGTATGAGCCTCTATACTTTTTAGAGCTTTTGTCATCATTGCTTGATAGTTCTTCATATTTTGGGCTTCATCGACAATACATACTTCAAAATTCATTTCTTTGTAGGCATCTAAATCATTTCTAAGTAATCCGTACGATGTAATAAATACACTTGTGTCTTGATCGTGAAGTGCTTCCATTCTTTTTTCCTTTGATTCGCTTATGACTCTTACTTTTATTTCGCTACCAAATTTAATAAACTCTTTTTCCCAGTTATAAACTAAAGAAGTGGGACAAACAATTAAAATTTTAGCATCTTTCTTTTCTTTTAATACTTCTTTAATAAAGCAAATAGCTTGAATACTTTTACCAAGTCCCATTTCATCGGCAAGAATACCACCTAAATCACATTTATATAATGTGTATAACCATTTGACTCCAACTTTTTGATAATCTCTTAATGTTTTGTCATCTTCTAAAGAAAAATTGATTTTTACATCTTTGTATTTGTTGAAGTTTGTAATAAAATCATCAAATAAATTATTTGTTTTAATATCATGATACTTGTTTTCTTTTAAAGAATCAATGTAGAGAGCACGATATTTTGGTATTTGGATTCCCTCTTCTAAATGATTAGGATCTAGTTCTAGATCATCAACTAAGGAGCCAAATTCTTGTAGTTCCTTATTTTCTTCTAAGTTTATTAAATTTCCATTTTTTAAACGGTGATATGTTTTCTTGCTTTTTAAGGATGCTAGAATACTTTTTAATTCATCAGGATTAATATTATCTATCTCAAAATTAAAGGACATAATACCGCTTGTTCCTATACTGAAATCTTTGGTAATATGGCTCTTTTTAATTAGATTGACACTATCTAGTTTTTTACTGGTGTAAACTTCATATTTGCTCGTTAAGTTTGCTAAATGATTTTCAATAAAATACCCCATGGTATCTGTATCTATGATAGCAAATTCATTTTTGATTATATTAAAGCCAGAATTGATTAAATCCCCTTTAATTTCATTTTCATAATCATAATCTCTTGTAATGTTAATATTGGTATCTAGAATATTTAACTCTTTTTCTTGATAGATTAGTTTTACATTACAAGTTAATTTATCTTTTAAAATATCTAAATATATTTTAACTTTAGGTTTGGTTATTTTTTTTATTTCGGTAATATGCTCATTAATGTTTAATTTGTCATTGATTACTTTTAATAATCCTTTATTAAACTTATCAATATTTTCCTTTTTAAACAATAAAGTTGTGATTTCTCTATTATATAATTCTTTTAAAATTTTACGGTAAGATTCAGGAATGATGTATAATACTTTATTATATAATATGTATTTGCATGAGGATGTTAAAAAACCATATTTGGTGATATCCTCAACAGTTAGAGCATAATCATCGCCTTTTGGTTCTATTTTAAAACAGGTTGGTATATCTTCTTTAATGTCACTTATTTTTTCTTGATTTATAGTTAGTTTGGTAGTATCTAAGTGGCTTAGTAAAAATTCTAAATCTCTTTCATTTAAATTAAAGGCATCATCAGCATAGTAATATCTGTTTGATAATTTTTCGTAGCTAGCTAGATATTCAATAACCTTAGCATCTTCCTCACTAAAATAGTATTTTTGATTATTGTATGTCAGTTTTGTTCCTAAGGTGTCGTTTCCGCCATTACGGTAGGCATCAATAAACTTGTCAAATTTTGATTTATTGTTTAGAACATATAATTTGTTGGTTCCTACGCTTAATTTAAATTTAATCGAATTGTTGTAAAAAGAAAGATTTACGTTCATATTCATTTTTTCTTTTATTATGTTTGTATCTTCTGGTGTGTAAAACAAATTAAATATATCATTTGCTTCTTTATATAAATCTTTAATTTCACAGGCTATTATGGCATATCGATAAGTATATAAAGTTGCAGCGATATGTTTACATTCTTGCCTTCTTTTAAATTTTTGGCAGGTACAGGTGGCACTATGGATTTCTTCACCATTATTTTTTATTACGACATTATATTCGTCATAGTTATCTTCCACTAAAAAAGAGTGAACATATTCTTTTTCATTTTCATAAGTTTCAAAATGTTCAATAAAAAAACTAGGGAAATCTCGTCCCTCTAGTAAAGTCCTTATGTCCATAGAATTTATATAATCTTGATACTTCATTTAATAAATCTCCTGATGAATAAAAATTAATTTAAGAACAGAATTAAAGAAATAATAAAAAATAGAATTCCTAAAATTAAAGTTAATCTACTAATAAATAGTTCAAATCCTCTTTCTTTCATATTTTGAAATAATACTTCGTTTCCACCAGTTATAATTTGACCAGCATCACTCGCTTTATTTCCTTGTAATAAGACTACAACAATAAGTAGTACTGATACGATTAATAAAATTATTTCTAACATAAAACATCATTCCTTTTTTAAAACAAGTATAGTATAACATAAAATAA
>CALVHK010000090.1 GCA_944327405.1 uncultured Bacilli bacterium
TTGGATACCATCAAAGATGATCCATTATATACAGAGGAAGAAATGATGAGTCATGTTACTTATAAATATAAAAATGAACGTCCATTTACGATTACCAAAGTAGATGATGTTTGGGTACTAGAAGGTGCTGAGTTGGAAAAATTATTTAAAATGACTCGGTTTGATGAGGATGAAGCAGTAGTGCGTTTTGCCCGTAAGTTAAAGGGAATGGGCGTTGATGAAGAATTAGAGCGTCTTGGTGCTAAACCGGGTGATGAAGTACAAATTTGTGATTATATTTTCGAATTTAAAGAATAAAAAAGAAAGTGAGAGTTTTATGAAAAAGATTTTATTAGTTATGGTTTTACTCGTGTTATTTCCTTTAAATGTATTTGCGACAACATTTGAGCTTGATGATATTGATATGAATATTACATTTGATGAAAGTGTATGGTATGTTTTTACACCGGATAATATTTTAAATAATCCGGAGTTGGATGAACTTGGAATTAGTTATGATTATATGAATGCAGCATTTCAAAATAATCACGCTTATGTAAATGCTATCTTGTTTTATCAAGATACTGATGATTATATTGAGATTTTTGTAAGAAGAAGCGAAGTTGATTTTGATGATTTGACTCTATCGAATATTAGCTTTGCCAGAGAATTAGGTAGTGCTTTAGCAGAAGAACAAAATGCTAGTTATGAAATATATGAAGGTGATTATGTTTTTATTCAGTTGGATTACATAGATCAAGGGCTTTATTTAAATGAATATTATACCATCCAAAATGGCTATGCTTATACTCTAACAGCTCAAAAGCCTTATTCTTTTGATAGTTATGATGAGGGTGTAGTTCAAGATATTGTGGATTCAATTTTTATTGAAGGTGCTGAAGCGTTAGATGTAGAAAATGAAGATAATAATTATTTTGTATTTATTATTGTTGGTGTATTAGCACTAATACTTGCTGGTGCGGTTGTTTTAGGAATTGTACTCGTTGTTAAAAGTCGTAAAAAAAGTGAAGTTTAATCTTCACTAAATAAAAGAATTGTTCCTACTTTAATTTTGGAACTAGCATTTTGAGGTAACTCAAGGATGCTAGTTTTTTTGCGGTCATAATTAATCTTGATAATATTGTTTTTAGGAAGATTTTCATATTTATAAATAACTTCATTGTTTTCATCTAACCCAATAACGTCGATACTTTCTTTCATGAAAAAAGTGTGGATAGAATTGCATTTGGGAAAAAGCATACCATAATCAATTTCTTTTTTTCCCATTAAGCCAAATAGTCTTTTTAAAAATGTGTTTGCAATAACAATAGGATAACATTTTTTGTTTGTATTTAAAGTCATTGGGTATCACCTACTAAATTATAGCATATTTTAAATATTTTATGATAAAAAAGGCTAAAGATTTTGTTACCTTTGAAATTTTTAAAAAGATAACATTTTAAAATGAAATATATTGAAAGTTTGACATCTAACAATTTTATGATATAATAATATCCATTACGAAGGGGGAAAAATATGTTTAATTCATTTATCGTATATCAAGGAACAGAATTGACTAGTACTGCACTGAAATCAATTTTACAAAAGAATTATCCTAAATCAAAAGTTCGAAGCAAAACAGATGATTTAAATCATGTTTCATTTGTCAAAATAACAAAAAAAGCGGATGAAAGCTTAATTTTAGATCGTGCCAATGGTATTTTATGTGCTATGGATGTAAAACTAAATTACTCTAAAGGTTTGAATTGCAGTGATTTCCCTGTTTATAAGACTTTAGTATACTGTTATAGAACATCTGACTTTCAGCAATTAAAACAAATATGTTATGGTAAAGATATTTGTGCCGTACTATGGGATGCTAAAACAAATTCTTTTTTGGCAATTAATAATGGAGAAAAAACGGAATTATATTATGGATATTTCGGAAATAACCACGAGATCATGTTTTCTAATGATGCTGTTTTAGTTAACCATTTTTGTAATACAGTACATCAAATTCCTGCTAATTGCTATTGGGAAAACGGAAATGTTTACCTAATTAATCAAAAATCAAAAGAGTTGGAAGATAAAAAAGAATCAACTTCATTTGTACCTTATAATCAAGAAGGCGAAATATTAAAATCACATCTAAAGGAAGATAGCAGTATTCCATCAATAGAAGTAGATGAGGACTTAAAAGGCGAAATTTTGGAACAACAAAAAAATGCCTCAGCAGAAGAAACTAGTAGCATTCCATCAACAGAAATAGATAGAGATTTAATGAGAAAAAACTTAGAGCAGCAAAAAGATGCATTAAAAGAGGAGCAATTAAATAGAAAAATAAAATCTATTGGTGAAGAATCATCTAAACCAACAGTGAATATTATAAAGCTAAATAATAAAGAAATAGGAAAAACTAAAAGTGGATTTTATCATGAAAAGTTTGAACAAATATTATTACAAGTAGCGTTAGATGAGCCAATTATGTTAGTTGGCCCCGCTGGAAGTGGAAAGAATGTAGCTATTTCTCAAGTTGCTGAAGCTTTGTCGTTACATATGTATTATACGAATAATGCTTCTAACGAATTTAAATTAACAGGATTTATAGATGCTGGTGGAAATTATCAAGATACAGAATTTTATAAAGCTTTTAAAAATGGCGGGGTCTTTTTCCTAGATGAAATAGATAATTCTGATCCATCTTCCTTAATTGTAATTAATTCGGCTTTAGCAAATGGCTATATGGCATTTCCTCACGAAACCATTGATAGGCATAAAGACTTTAGAATGATCGCCGCTGCTAATACATGGGGTAAGGGTGCTGATTTACAATATGTAGGAAGGAATATTTTAGATGCTGCAACTCTTGATAGATTTGATACTATATTCTTTGATTATGATGAAAAATTAGAAAGAGCTTTGTTTCCTGATAAAGCAGTGTTAGAATTTATGTGGGCTTTTAGAAGAGCAGTACAAGATTCTAGAATTCCTCATATTGTATCTACTCGTACTATTGGGAAAGTATATAAAAAAGAAATTAATCATTTACCTATAGAAAATATATTAACTTCGAATGTTATCAAAGAATTAAACCAAGATGATATTAATATGATTTTAGGAAATATGAGCAATATTAATCCTAGAAATAAATTTTATATTGGTCTAAAAAGAGTGAGGGTAAATAGGTAATATGTATCGATTTTATCAAAAAGATGTTTTTGAAATCATGGAATATAGTTTTAATTCTTTATCTGAATTTCTAGATTATTTAGATAATACCCCGATTAATACGAAAGTGTGGAATAAACGCAATTTATCCAGTGCCAGAAAAGATGATGGTTGGAGTCAAACAAAGACATTTCAAGAAGCACGAGAATTATGTAAATTTGGGTATCATGAAAACTTTGATAAATTTCTATCCTTGAAAGATCAATTATCCAAATATATCAAAATATCTTATAACTCGAAGAGAGAATATAACTATTATGTTGGTTATGCTCCTAATGTAAAAGCTTATTTAGAGGGAAATCCTTTATCGATGTTTAATAAAGATAATAGTCCTAAAAAACATGTGGATATTTATTATAATATTTCCGTAATAGCAAGTGTTTCTGCCAAGCAAATCTATCATCGAGGTATCATCACGCTTTGTTTAGTAGAAATATTAGAAAGTATGGGATATAGTGTTGGTTTAAATCTTGTTGTGTTGGGTTATAGTGGTAATCAGATTCATTATACAAAGCTAGATTTAAAAAAAGCTGGGGAAAGATTAAATCCACAAAAACTATATTTTCCAATGTGTCATCCTTCTTTTTTGAGGAGATTGATTTTTAGATTAATGGAGCAAACGCCAGATGTTAATAGGAGTTGGCTTGATGGATATGGTAGTCCTTGTAGTGATGATGTGATTCGATGGTTAATTCCGTTAAAAGAAAATGATATTGTCATTTGTGGGCCAAATGAAATGGGAGTTTTCGGTCAAGACTTAGCAAAAGATGCAGATAATGTACTTCAATATATTAGCCAATTTAAAAGTGATTTAATAAATGTAGAAAATTTTAGAAAAGAAACAGGTAAAACAAGATCACTGTTTAAACAGCATTTAGATTGAGACTTGGTAAGAAAAAAGATGACTTAAAAATCAGAAA
>CALVHK010000091.1 GCA_944327405.1 uncultured Bacilli bacterium
CATGTTTCTTTTGATTATTTGTTTGGGTTTACTAGTAGTAAAAATTATAATGATATTTGTGAGAATATTAATAAAGATTTAATGAGAGATCGGTTAAGGGAGCTTAGAAAGGAATATAAGTTATCTCAAAAGGAGCTTGCTTATTCCATTAATGTTGCTCCTTCTACAATTAGTGATTATGAGAGAAAAGCTAAAGTTATTGCCACTCCCTTTCTGTATGATATATGTCGCAAATATGGATATTCAGCTGACTATCTTTTAGGTAAAACAAATGAGCCCAAATACATAAAGTAAATGGGCTTTTTTCTACGTCGAATTTCGTGTCGGAATTTGTCGAACGCTTTTTCTTGCTTTTTTACGTATTATCCTTCATAATATTAACTCGAGCATTAGAACAAATGTCTATAGGTGTTTTTCCTTTCCTAACTATTATACTTCCTTAGGGGGTTTTGGTAGGAAGGAGTGCGCATATGAAACTAAAAGCAATTTTAGCTTCTATTATTCGGTCTTTTAGGCCAAATAGTAAGACACAGACGATCATATTGTTATAAACAACGTAGACGTCCATGTCACTTTGAAAAATAAGTAAGCATATCGTTTCCTAATGCTCTACATTTTAAGTATAAACTATTTTCTAAATAAATACAAGAGCCACTTTAATACTAGTTTACATTTAAGCTATTAAATAAGCTAGTATCATTTAAGCTTGGATAATATTTGGTTATCTCTTCTTTTAAGTACAATCCTTTTTGATAAAGATTAGGATAATCATTAACGATACTATCACTTTCACAAGCACAAATAGTCTCAAACACTCTAGCTCTATCTTCCGTTGCAAAAGTCTCAGAATAATAATCAATAAAATATACATTATTTCTATCAGATTCATCTAAGGTGTAGTTAAATACATACTCTGCAGTATAAGAATCATTATAGTAAAAATCATCGGGGTTATAATCGTTCCAGTTAGCAAAAACATTAATTCTTCGATTATTTAAATTAAATTCTAAATTATGTAACAATTCGTGACATAAGAGTTCTTCAATGTTTGGCTGGTTTAAATCAATAACGATCATGTATTCATTATTGTAAACTAGAGAATAGGCAGCTGGATTAGATGCTTGTGTTTCATAATCACTTGGTGTTAATTCTCCGGTTAAATATAAATTTAGACCATCATAATTATTTTGATAGAAACTTTCAAAGAATTCCAGATTGTATTTTGATAATATTGTTTCTATTTTATTTAATGATTCTAAAATCAGTTCATTGTTTAATAAAGCTTCAGCACTAAAATCCGGAAATTTTATAATTGCATCTTCTTTAATGTTAATATTAACGTTGTAATTTGTTTTAATATTGCTAATCGTTTCGTTAATGCTACTGGTTAATTTGTCTGTGTATTCTTCTAGATTTGTTGTTTCTAGGTTTAGGTTTTCTAAGTCAATTACATAAAAGTTTTCTTTATCTTGCAATACATATACATAAAGATAATTATTTACAACAATTAGGTTTGCGATAGGATTACTATCGGATAATAGATTAGTATCTAATACGGATAATAAGCCACCCGTCATATTCTCAATATATAATGCATTATCAATGGCATCATATAAATATAAGATGGTTTTATCCTCTTTCATTGTTCCAGTGTAATAATAATTTTCCCCAGTAGGATTCGTGTATTCTCTAGTTTCTTTATTTACTAAATCATATATTTGGAATGTATTCATATCATAAAAAACAATTCCACTCGCATATTTAAAATAGTTAGTTTGGCCGAGTGTAATAAGCTCTCTTTCGTTGATGTCATATAATAGATGGTTGCCTTCTTCATCTAAATATAAAATATAGGTGTTATCATCTGTTACAAAATAATCTTCATATAATAGGGTTGAATCAATATTAATAGTTCGATACAAAACTGAAGCCTTATTTTCAAGAATTAAATAAATGTCTGCTCCTTCTATTTGTACATAAATGTCCTTGTAAGGTGCAAAATTGGCAGTTAGACTTTCTTCAAATAGAGGATAGCTATAGATTTGGTCTAAGCTTAGGTCATATACTTCTAGACTAGACTCAGATAAACAATAGACATTTTCTTCTTTAATAGAACAAAAGCCATCTTTATCTTCTAGTGTATTTACATCAGTTATTTCATTTGTATATATATCTAATTTTTTTAATTGGTAAGAATAGAGCCCTTTCTCTGGATCTAGTTCTTCCATTAATAGATAATATAGTTCTTCACCTTGGGTAGTTAGGCCATTTACACTTAATCCGTTTGTTTGTAAATCATAAGCATAAATGCCATCACTTATTTTATCTCCAGTTGGGCCATGATATTCTTTTACAATATTTACTCTTAAAAAGACAATCAATAAAATAAGTGCTACGATATTTATAATTAATGCAATATTCTTTTTCATATATGACACCCTTATTATAAATATAATAACACTTTAATGCTTTTATGTCTATTTTTAATTATTTACTTTTCACTATCTTGTCATAGCTACGCGGATATTTTTCTTTGGTTTTTTTTAATTTTTTTATAACTACTAAAGAGCGATTACTAGACTCGATTGGTAAGTTAAATCTTTTTACATCGATGATTTTACTATCTAGTTGTTCTAATATTTTACTGCTTTTTTTAATTTCTTCCTCACTATCACCTTTCATCGCAATAAATAAGCCGTCTACTTTTAGATAAGGAATGGATAATTCACATAAAACTGGTAGAGCGGATACTGCTCTTGATGTTGCGATATCAAAATATTCCCGATATTCTTTGGATAGATTTTCTGCTCGTAAATTAATACAAGTAGTCTTTTTTAGATTTAATTCCTTGATTACGGTTTCTAAAAACATAATTTTCTTATGATTCGAATCTAGAAGAATTATTTCTAAATCGGGATAAAATATTTTTAACACTAAACCCGGGAATCCAGCGCCAGTTCCAATGTCTAAAAGTTTTAAGTTTTGGTTTAAATCAACAGCTTGAGTAAGGGTTAGAGAATCATAGAAATGCTTTAAGTAAATTTCTTCTTCTGTTTTAATAGCAGTCAAATTGAATTTCTTGTTATATTCTATTAATAAATCTTTGTATCTATCTAAATCTTTTAAGTTTTGTTCTGTTGCTTTAATGTTTAGTTTGGCTAATTCACTAATAAATTCTTCTTTTGTCATAGACTCTCCTTATTTATCATATTTTTTTCGTAAATATACGGTTAATATTGCTATATCGGATGGATTAACTCCACTAATACGGGTTGCTTGACCGATAGATATTGGTCTAATTGCTTTTAGTTTTTGCCTTGCTTCACTAGCTAGATTTAATATGTCATCATAATCGATATATTTTGGTATTCGTTTTTCTTCTAATCTTTTGGATTTTTCGGCTTCCTTGTAAACTTTGGCAATATATCCTTCATATTTAATTTCAATTTCTACTTCTTCTAATACTTCATTCGAGTAGTCTAGAGGTATTAACTCTTTTATTACACCCATGTTTATTTCTGGTCTTTTTAAAAATATATAAAGACTTGTACTAAATTGGGGAATATCTAGGTTTAAAGATGTTAATAATGCTTTTGTTTCTGTATTTAACTTTAAATTATTGTTTCTTAAAATGTTTTTAACCTCATTAATCAATCTTTCTTTTTCAAGTAGTCTTTGATATTTTTCTTCATCAATAGTTCCATGATCGTATCCTATTTTTCTTAATCTTAAATCAGCATTATCATGACGAAGAATAAGACGGTACTCAGCCCTACTTGTAAGCATACGGTATGGCTCAAGCGTTCCTTTGGTTACTAAATCATCGATTAAAACACCAATGTAGGCTTCATCACGTCTAAGAATAAGGGGATCTAGTCCTTTTAACTTGTGATGAGCGTTAATACCGGCGATTAGTCCTTGGGCGGCTGCTTCTTCATAGCCACTTGTTCCGTTGATTTGGCCGGCCGTAAATAGATTTTCTATTTTTTTATTCTCTAGACTTGGACGCATTTCTAAAGGATTTAGAGCATCATATTCAATGGCATAAGCATATTTGGTAATGATAGCATTTTCAAGTCCACTTAATGA